>CAIVND010000260.1 GCA_903907185.1 uncultured Acidimicrobiaceae bacterium | reverse complement strand
AGTCCTCGCTCCTGGCAAGCCTCATAAAGTGGATTCCAGTAGGGCTCGGCTAACCCGGGACTATCACGATGTCCGGTTGGATCCGGACTGACATAGACCGCAGCAAAACCGAGTTCATCGACGCAACGGTTCAGCTCCGGCAATAGATGTGTCGTATCCTCCGCGTGCGCATTCTGTGGAAGCTGCGCAGCACCGATAAAACGTTCGGGATACCAACTCACCTCCTGATAGATGCAGTCATTGATGTAGGTCGTCCAAGCGGGAAGGAGGTGATCTGGCATCCATCCGAACATCAAGAATGGTTGAGGTCCAAGAAGCTGAACATCGATGTTTCGTTCATCCATATACGTAATGTGATGGTCTGCCGATTGGCGATATTGATCCTCGGTCGCTGGATTTCGACCAACGCCACTAAATGGACTGGGTGAGGCTGAATTTGATGCCAACAAGGAAGTGGCAAACAGATTGGACGATCCCGGTCGCGCAACATGGCTGTGGACATCAAAGACCTTTATTCCGTTATACATGGATTCCCCCCACGTTCAAGTTGGCCACTGACAATTGATTCAGCGAGCCTCCACTCGTTTTCAATGACTAGTAGATCTCATTTTGGCCTCATCAGTAGATGATTGAAAGTTCATTCTTGCTGAGCGAACGAAGATTTACGCCCTCTCAGAAGAAATACCTTCCTCATCTCGAACAGATTCGCACCGGCATTCCCATTTGCGCGTTGCCATCATTCAAATGATCATGTAAGCCAAGATCTCCATCCCTCACCCGCTCAGGCCCAGGATCCGGTCGAAAGAGAATCGATCCCTAAGCTCTACCAAGCTGGCGTTCACTGTGTTAAATCCGTTGTCCATCGACGAGTTCGATCTATATTCGGCTTACCGAATGAACAGCCGCACTTGAACCCGAAGGGTCGACCCATGAACTTTCGATTCGCACCCGGTAGAGGGTCAGCCACGGCATCATCAGCGATGGTCGCTACGAGCCAAATGACGTCAACTCTCGCTGGCCTCGAGATTCTTCGAAGCGGCGGCAATGCTGTTGACGCAGCGATCGCGGCGGCGGCATGCCTGTGCGTGGCCGAGCCGATGTCGAACGGACTTGGTGGCGACTGCTTCGCACTTATCTGGGATGGGCAGCAGATCCATGGACTCGATGCTGGTGGCGCGGCACCGTTGAGCGCTCCTTCAGCACCGCCAGAGTCTTGGGGACCAAATTCGATAGTCGTGCCAGCCGTCGTTGCCGGTTGGGCGGAACTCAACGCTCGATTCGGTCGCCTTGGTCTCGATCGATGCCTGCAGGCTTCGATCGATATCGCAGATAGCGGCGTCGCGGCGGGTGCGAATACTGCCAATGCATGGTTGAAGGCCCGACAGGCACCACAGCAGTTCGGCGAGGCCCCAAAGACCGGCGAAGTGTTTCGGCTAGATGGCCTTGCCGGGAGTCTGCGGGTGATCGCTGACCAGGGACCCAGCGAGTTTTATCTGGGCAAAATTGGCGAGGCGATCGTCGCGTCAAGCTGGCTCGAACCTGAAGATCTCGCGGCCGCGCAGGCCAAGTGGGTGACTCCCCTTTCGATACGGTACCGAGGCATTGATGTTTTTGAGATGCCGCCACCAACTCAGGGAATCGCGGCGCTAGAGGGATTGGGCATTCTCGAGCAGCTCGGCGAAGCGACGCCTGCAAACCAGGTCCGAGCGATTGCACTTGCACTTGAGGATGCAAGGAAACGAGTTCGCGACGGTGCTGATGTCTCAGATCTCCTCGACCCACAGTTTCTCCAGAGGCGAAGTCTCGAAAATCCAACGATCGCACCAGAGCCCAGTGGCGGCACGGTCTATCTTTGCGTGGTCGATAGCGATGGCATGGCAGTTTCATTCATTCAAAGTCTGTACGAACAATTTGGTTCGGGCGTTGTTGTTCCGGGAACGGGCATCGTTCTAAATAATCGAGCCTCGTGTTTCTCGGTAAACGGGGTGGTTCAACCTGGTCGTCGTCCGTACCACACAACAATTCCGGCGATGCTGATGGATGGAGGTCGTCTAAGAGGGCCAGTAGGCGTCATGGGCGGATTCATCCAAGCACAGGCTCATGTGCAACTCATCTCCGCACTCATCGATCGTGGACTAGACCCGCAAGAGGCGCTCGATCTCCCTCGGTTCCGACTTGACCAAGATGCAATTCGTCTTGAGGAAGGACTGTGGGACCGGTCATCAGAGTTCACACGATCGGGCCACCGGGTGATCCTCGACGATAATCGGCTGGTGTTCGGCGGAGGACAGGCAATTCAGATTCTCGATGGTCGCATCCTTGGTGGTTCTGACGCCCGCAAGGATGGATTCGCCGCCGGGTTCTAGGTTTTGGCTGCCTGATAGGTAGCAAAGGCGCGAAGCCGTTCAGATCATCGATACTCGAGGAACAGTCTTCATCTACCAGATACCCAACGTGCCAACGACGAATATTTTGGGAGTTAGATGACCGTTGGAGCGTCCGTCTCGATGGCTCGTTCCTCATCAATGTGTGCCTGCCAGTTGCGAAACGCCCAGAGTGCGACCGCAATTCCAATCCCCGCGAGAATGGCAGCGACTCCATAGCCATAGCGAAGACCATGAACAAAATCGGCCGCCTGCGCCTTTCCGAACCCAGATCTCTTCGGCGCGCGAAAAGTTCCACCAACAGAGAAGGCGATCGAACCGATCAACGCGACACCGAGATTTGCGCCGATCTGACGCCCAGTTGTCGAAACCGCGCCCGCTACTCCAGCCCGTTCGCGTGGCATCGACGAGATCGCAGCAGTGGTAATTGGCGTATTAATCAAACCGAAGCCGACACCAAGTACGAGATAGCCGAAGATGAGCGCTACCAAGGAAACTGTTCTGGTGGCAAACAGCGTGAGTAACACCATTCCAGCCGTCAGAAAGCAGGCTGCCAAAACAGCCGATCCGCGAGGTCCCCGTCGTCCAGTCATCCTCCCTGCAATCGGAGCGAATACGACTACCGCCGCGGCGAGCGGAAGAGATATAAGTCCGGTGATTAGCGGGCTGAAATTCCTCACCTCTTGGAGATAGAGCGTGTTCAAGAACTGGAAGCCGCTCAGCACCGTAAAGGCGAGGATTGCAAGAAGGGCACCTCCGGCGAGCGCTGGCCGCTTGAGATATTGCATACCGATCAGAGGATGATCACTAGATTTTTGCACGAACAGAAAGCCGCCCCAAGAGAACAACGAAAGAACAAGGAGCAAAAGTATCAACGGCGAGGTCCAGCCCTTCGACGGAGCGGTAATTAAGGCGTACGTCAACGTCACGAGGCCGATGCCGATAGAAAGCTGGCCACCAACGTCGAACTTTCGAGGTATCACAGCCTTCGACTCTGTCAAAATCTTGGTCCCAAAAAGCGCAGCGATACCGATCGGGAGGTTAATGATGAACACACTTCTCCAACCAAAGAATTGAACGAGCAGTCCCCCAATCACCGGACCGGCTGTCGTTGATACTCCGGCAGCGACGTTCCACATGCCGATAGCCCAGGCTCGTCGTTTCTGGTCAGTGAAGGTCGAGGTAATGATCGCGAGACTGGAGGGAGTGAGGATCGCCGATCCAAATCCCTGGACACAGCGAAACCCAATGAGCGAGCCGAGATTCGGCGCAACTCCACAGGCAAGTGACGCCAAAGTGAAAGCGATAAGACCGATGCAAAAGAGGCGTTTACGACCGAATCGGTCAGCAAGTGCGCCGCAGAGAAAGATACCGCAGGCTCGAAAGAGCGCGAATCCAGCAATGGTCCACTGGAGATCTGCAGAAGACGCACCAAGATTCCGCTGTAAAACAGGAAGGGCAACGTTGAGGACTGTGCCATCCAGTGTTGTCATGAATAGAGCGCTGCAACAGACCAGTAGGACGATTCCATCTGATCGTTTTCGTTTTGGCATCGCAACAAAAGAGGTGGACTGCGTGGTTTTTGACTTCATCGTAGGTTGAGTATTTTCCGCGCGAAGTAGTTCGTCGGCAACGACCTGCCTGTGAGATTCACTCGATCTGTGAGCTGCGAGAAACACTTCTCACGTGCGTTGGGTTTGCGAGCGACGCGACCGCAGCTATGGCAACGACGAAGGTGCCAACCGCAAGTGCGGGAAGAAGCCCGTTATCAAATAATGTCGTAGTTCTATATCCACCGAACGTTGAAAATACCGAACCCAACACCGAAACGCCAAGTACACCACCGATCTCTCGTAGCGCATTATTTGTTCCCGAGGCCACCCCTTCATTCTCAACTGATACCGACCCAAGCACGAGCGAAGCAATAGGCACGAAAAAAAGAGCCAAACCAATACCAGAGCAGACCATTGGAGGAACGATCTGCGCATAGGGAGTAGTCGCCGTAACGACGACAGTAAACCAACTCAATCCAACCGCTTGAAATCCAAGACCAAACGCGACCACGATCCGTCCACCGAACCGTTCCACCAAGACAGCGGCCAAAGGAGCGATAAATACCGGCATTGCAGTCCAAGGCAGGGTCCGGATACCCGCGCTGAGCGGTGAATATCCTTGAACGATCTGCAAGAACTGCGCAAGTAGAAAGATTGATCCAAACATGCCGAAGCTCATGAGCAGTGAAATCCCGTTGGTGACCGAAAACTGACGGTTTCGGAACAGCTCGAGATTCAACATCGGAGCCCTGCCTCGATGCTCCCACAGGACAAAAACGACAAAGAACACGGAGCCACCAACGAGGCCTCCAAGGACAGTGCTACTTGCCCATCCGACTTCTGGCCCCCGAACAATGCCGTAGGTGATTCCAAAGAGCCCAAGCGTAACGAGTAACACCCCACGCAGATCGAGAGGTTTGGCCTCCCCGTGCGATTCACGCAACCGTGACCAGGCAAGCGGGAAGAGAATCAGGCCGATTGGCACATTAAGCCAAAAGATGAACTGCCATGAGAGTCCCTGCACCACCGCACCGCCAACTACGGGCCCAAGCGCGACGGCTGCACCTGCAAGTGCTCCCCATATCCCGAGGGCAAAGTTTCGTCGCTCCGGCGCCACAGCGTCAGAGAGGATCGTGAGAGATAACGGCACCAAAAGCGCTCCACCCGCGCCCTGAAGAGCTCGTGCAGCAATAAGGAGAGTGATGTTTGATGCGCAGGCTGCAAAAGCAGATGAGAGCGTGAATAGCACAATCCCAAAAAGGAACATCCGACGTCGTCCGAATCGATCCCCTAGCGCTGCCCCAGTAAGCAATAAGACCGCAAAGGTGAGAGTGAAAGCGTTTACTACCCACTCGAGTCCAGCGATATCCGCGTGCAGTCGCTCACGGATGACCGGTAACGCCATCGTCACCACAAGGCTATCGAGGGCCCCCATGAACTCTGCAATACCGGTGATGGCGATCGCCCAAACCGGCAAAGGCCGACTATGTCTCCCCGCGGGAGCCCGCCACGCGAGTCGTTCTGCACTGTGGACGGCCCTCAACGCCGCCACTTCCAATATCGACTTGGGGTCTGTTGATGCATCGTTGGCAGGGCAGGGAGATCCGCAGTTACGTTGCCGTTCAATGGTCGAAAGAACGCCGGTTGTGTCGCCTTCGCCGATGATCTCATTACTCAGACAACGACAGGTGCAACAACGTCCGCATGAAAATATCCTACGGCTTGTCGACGAGCTCCACGAAATCCAGCCTATTGAAGCACAGCCGAGATACTCGACGCCTGCCCATCGGAACACACGCGAAGTTCTCGGGACCCTCGAGTATTCACCGACGACTGCCTGCTATTTCACGGTCAGAAGTTCAACTCTCATCGGACTCCATTTCGAGGTCGCCGTCTTGAAATGCGATCCT
>CAIVND010000259.1 GCA_903907185.1 uncultured Acidimicrobiaceae bacterium | reverse complement strand
GGAATTGGCTTCGAGAGAAAAATAACAATCACGTATATGATATCCGTAAGTCAAAAATTAGTGTTTCCCACTTTGTGGAGGTACTGGGACTATGTTCGAACCCCTCCTGGGGCCAGAAACTCCCTAGTTCCAGAGGTTTCTGATCGAGCCGTCACTGCTGAATCGGCGTTTCAAAGAAGTCCACGGTTATCTGCAGAAGTAATGGGGCAAAGTTCGAACCCCTTGCGACTGCCCTCCGGAAGACCCGTCGCTATTCAATCGATTCCCAGCGAGGTGCTATCAGCTAACGGAGGCCTCACACGCTTCCGAAGTCAGAGCGTCTCCTTCCATGGCCAGGTCCGGATCTTGATCTGGACGCCTTCAACGGTGCGTGGTTTCGTCCCGGACCTGATCTCTGGCACAAGCGAGTAGTAACGTTTTCGCTGTCACCATGCATCTCGCTTGCACTGACTGAAAGGTTCCTAGTGTCGAACTTCTATGACCAGCTGCTCGATGTACTTCGGGCTGATCCCCGTCTGGTTTCAAACGATGGGACAGTGCTCCGTAATGCCGCATTCGAATTGGGCTATAAGGGTGATGCTGACCTCCTCAGGCTCCTTCTGTCGAATCCGACGACCAAAAATCGGTTCTTCTGGCCTGATCCCCTCAAAGTGATCCACCATTTCTGCGAGTCCTGATGCTCCAAAATGGACCAAGGAGGAGGATCATGAAGAGAAGGCGACACACAACAGAACAGGTGATTCGAAAGCTTGCTGAAGGCGAGAAGTTGCTCAATGCTGACCATGACATGGCTTTGGTCTGCCGATAACTCGAGATCACTGAGTAGCCCCAGGGGCACCGGTGTTCACGTGAGAAAGTGCTAGCATTGCTAGCAACAAGGAGGAATTCCAATGGCG
The DNA here is from genome assembly GCA_903907185.1 of uncultured Acidimicrobiaceae bacterium. Classification (GTDB taxonomy): domain Bacteria; phylum Actinomycetota; class Acidimicrobiia; order Acidimicrobiales; family Bog-793; genus CAIVND01. The sequence continues at coordinate 765 of CAIVND010000259.1, read as the reverse complement.
GCCGTGAGTATCCGAAATCTCGATGATGCCGTTCGAGATCGTCTTCGCTTGCGTGCGGCGGCGAACGGTCGCTCGATGGAGGCTGAGATGCGGGCGATTCTCATGGAAGCCGTTGAAGAACTTGATGAAGACGAAGGCATTGTCGGCGCCCTGATGAAGCGTTTCAGTCAACTTGGCGGCGTAGAACTCGGATTCGCACCTCGAAGTGAATCTCCTCGCGCCGCAGAATTCTCCGAATGATCATTGTTGACACCAATGTGGTTTCAGAACTCATGCGAAGAGAGCCATCGCCGGCAGTTCTTAGCTGGCTAGGGCAACAACATCTTTCGGCACTTCGCATCACCGCAGTCACGGTCGCGGAAATCCTTTATGGAATTGAGCGACTTCCTGATGGTCGCCGCAAGGTTGCCTTGAGCGAGAGCGCGCATGAACTTTTCTCACGTTTTGCTGACGAGGTGATTGCCTTTGACGGCCGAGCAGCGAAGCTTTACGCCGAGATTGTCGACCTTCGTGAGCGCAGTGGGACGCCAATAAGCGGATTCGACGCTCAAATTGCGTCGATTTGCCGAGTTCACGATGCAGCACTTGCGACGAGAAACGAACGTGACTTCGTTGGTGTTGGACTTCGCCTCATGAACCCTTGGTCTGAAGTGGACCCCGGAAACTGGACATCGACTTAAGGTCTGAGCACTGATGCATCCTGGAGGTGCTCGTGCAAGGCAAGCGCAACAAGTTCAAGCCGGATTTCAAGGCGAAGGTGGCCCT
>CAIVND010000258.1 GCA_903907185.1 uncultured Acidimicrobiaceae bacterium | reverse complement strand
CAGGACTGCTCCCAATTCTTGGTTCGACCTTGAGCGGCCGCTTTGATGTGCCGACAACCGGCTACGACACCCTTTTGTCGTGGATGTCGCCAACCTCGCGAAGCAACTCAGCATTGGAACGTCACTATGCATTAAGCGTGACCGGCGCGACCAAAGTGCTCTGGCTGGGAGATCCCCCCGGACTACCGCTCACCAGTTGGGAGATCTCATCGGGCCTTGCCTTCGGGATAGCCTCCGGTGGTCTACCGACGGGTTCATCGATCTGGCCGAGTGTGCATGAAAGTGCAGCGTCATCGATCGTGAACGCGGTCTTAGAGGCAGAGCAGGGATCGACCGTTCGCCTTGGGTCACTACTCGCTCGCAATGGCATCCGCTATCTAATCGTTCCGACCTCGGTAGCACCGCAGCTACTTGGCACACAGAATGCAGCGCCTGCACCGGCGCCTCAGATCCTCCTTGATGCACTTGCGAACCAAGATGATCTCCATCAGCTACCGAGTGCCGGCGGCGCGTTGATATTCGATAACACCGCGGCAAGCCCGAATGTCGCGGCGACGCCGAGCGGGCTCCCGAACGTTCTACACCTTTTCGGCGTGCTCATTGAGATCGCGATTTGGGTCGTGCTCGCTCGTGTGGGGCTCCGAGAGCGACGCAAGCGTCAGACTGAACGCCGTCGTCTCCGGACGGGTTTACCCGTCGCTACACCGAGCGACGATCTGGAGCCTGTCCTGGATGAGGTGAACCAATGAGCGAGGCACTGGTCATCTCGACAGTTCGTCGTCGGTGGATCCTTGTTGGCTTCATTGTTCTCCTCGGGGGAGCAGGCGTGCTCAATGCAGTGGTGAAACAGCATGTCCTGTCCAACAGCGAGGGACAGAATGCCGTGATCTCCGCGGTGAATGTGAGCGCGAGAGCATCATCGGCCGCGTGGTACTGTCCTGGCCCGCTCGCACTTGGTCACCGTGGTCAACACGCCTCGATCGCGATCGCCAACCTTTCGACCAGTGTGCGTACTGCACAGATACATGTTTCGACAAACGCCGGCGCCACGATGAACCAATCGATCACCCTTGCCGCGAAGCAGGAGAAGACGGTGCAGCTCATCGACCCAAAGAAGCCGACCTACGGGGCAGTAACTGTCGTTATCGATGGCCCGGGTGTCGGTGTGAATGAGATTGAGAGTGCATCGACTGGCATTGCTACCGCACCGTGTACGACACACACCAGCACGCATACGTACTTCGGCGCTGGTTCTACTGCGGGCCTGTCGAACATGGCGATCTCGATGTACAACCCCGGGGCAACACCCGCCGTTGCCAACGTGACCTTCACGACCGGTAGCTCGGTCACCATTCCGGCGGTCTTTTCCAGTGTTCCCATTGAGCCTGGTCAGGATCTCGTGGTCTTTGCTGGTCATGTCCTTCCACAAAAGAATGCCTTTAGCGCGGAGGTCACGACGGTTAGTGGGCAGCTCGCCGTTGGTGCCCTCGATATCAAAGACATTGAGAATTCCCTCGATGACTCGCTTGTCGTCGGTACGGCGGTAGCTCAGCCAACCTGGTACCTGTCGCCGGTCGTCGCAGCACAGGGCGTGCGTCAATCATTTGTCTTTGTCAATCCTTCGAATCGATCCGAACATGTTGGTCTTCAGCTGCTTGGGACCGAAGTTGGTAGCGTTTCGAGCGTTTTTGTCGGGGCAAATTCAGCCGTCCACTTCACCCCGCCCACCGGCCAGAGATCTGGCATCACCGGAGCACTTGTTACCGTGCGCGGTGGGGGATCAGTGATCGCCGAACGCGAGCTCTCCATCAGTCACCTCGCCGCGCTTGATCATGTTGTGTCGGGTGCCGACCTTCCCCAACGGCTGCGCGACGGATATGCCGTGACGCAGGCGAATGCGGTGACGGGCCGAACGTGGCTTGTCGCTGGTGGACGTTCTGACGGACTTGCAAGTGAGATTGTCGGTGTGGTCAACCCGGGGAGCGGGGTGGTCACTGTGGCCTTTGCCCAACTCCTGAACGGAAAAGAACGTGCAATTCCCGGCGCGCATCGGCTCAAAATTCGGGCGCATGGTTCGGCAAGTGTCAACCTTCACCGGTTGCTCACCTCTCGGAGTGATCTTGCCGTTGTGGTGACTGGCACGAAGCCGATCATCGTTGGCGCCACACAGTTCGGTACCGGCCGTCAAGGGTTGAGTGCGCCTGCTCCACTACTCGTTCGATAACGCAAATTCGCCACTGAGTATCAGGAGCACAGCGTCTTTCTAAGAGGCCTTTTTTTGGGAGCCGCTCGCTGTCGGGAGCACCGCTGCCATCAGGTCGCCAGATCTGTCGACCCGTTTCAGTACCTCGTTGGCGGTGAACCGCAACTGGTCCGGATCCTTGCTCTTTGCACAGCGCCGCACCTCGTCCCAGGTCACTGGTGTAGAGACGGTTGGTTCTGGCCGAGCGCGTAGTGAGTAGGCCGCAACGGTCGTCTTTGAGGGATTGTTCTGGCTCCAGTCGATGAGCACCTTGTTCTGGCGAAGCTCCTTTCGCATGAGCGAGACGACCTCTTGAGGGTGATCTCGCTCGATCTTGCGCGCGAGTTCGTGTGCCTGTTCGCTAGCTCGGTCCCAAGTCTTGCGTTTGAGCGGCATGTAGAGCTGGAGACCCTTCGATCCACTTGTCTTGGGAACAATGTTCTCCTCGCCGAACTGCAGAGCGATCCATTCAGCAACTCGACAGCACTCCACGATGGTGGTGCCGGGACCGGGATCGAGATCAAAGACCATGTGATCGGGCGGGGTTGGTAGTTCACTCTTTCCCTTCACATGCCAAAGGGGCACGTGAAATTCAAGACTGGCTGAATTGGCAGCCCAGACGAGACTTGCTCGGCTGTCGATCACGACATAATCGATGGGCTCATGCTCGTTATGTGCCGCCGGAACGTTGACGGTGGACACCCAAGTAGGAAGATTCTTTGGTGCATGCTTCTGAAAGAAAAAAGTTCCATCGACTCCATTGGTACTGGCGCTCCGTGGCGGCCTCTTCTCTGGTACCGACTCGCGCATCACCAACTCATGATGCAGAGGAAATATCCGGGCAATCCCAAAAAGGTTTGGGAGGAACTCCTCCGAGAGCACGACCGCGTGACGGGACGTCGACGTGGATCAGTTGCGAGCAGCCGTCTTGAAAGTCTTGCGGAACATCTGAGCGCTGGCGATATCCCTATTGATGCAGACCGTGTCGAGGTCGGAGCGAACTAGCTTTTGTTCTCGGCTTTGCCAGCCATATCGCGTTTTGCTTTGCCAGAGACTTGACAGCAAACCCTCAGCGGCTTAACGCGAGCGTCAACGGGCGAACCAGTCGAAGGAACGGTCTGGCTTTGGAGTATTCTCGGCACTGTCGTAGTGGTCACTGCGCGTTGGGTTTAGGTCAATGCGACATGGTCGGCTGACTCGATATTCAGGCGTGACCGGAGACGGGTGAGTGGGCAATGGTGGCAGACAGGTGAGCATGCAAGACGAACGATCTGCCCATGCACCAATACAAGTCGATGATGGCCCGTCGACCTCATCGAAGCTTTCGGAGTCACCGGCGATCACGGATGGTGGATCGAGCCCGTTCGTTATCCGAGCAGAGCAGGTGGTTAAACGTATCCTTCGGGTGAAGCCACCGACGGCCCGAGAGGTTGCAACAGCACACGGACTATTCAACGTATCGATCCTGATCTCAGCTACACGGTGTCTGCTCACCTATATCGTGGGGCCCTTCGTCATCCCCGCACTTGGTGCACTTGCCGTTCCTGGTGTCGGAATTGCGTTTTCCTTAATCGCAGTGGGTTTTGATGTGCGTGCACTTCGCCGCTTTTGGCAGATTAATTATCGGCATCGATGGGGGATGACGGCGCTTTATCTGGCGCTCATAGTCTTTATGTTCGCGCTACTGGGCATTGACGTATCCCATCTCATTACGCACGCGTAGCGCTGTACGGCAACGATCCCAGGCGTCGCGCGGATATCGGGCCGTTTGATAAGAAAAGTCTGAAAGATCCCGAAGAGCTGTCGAATTGCACGTTGACCGTTCGTAGATATGGATGAAGGGATCGGTACGGTACCGACCTAGAACTGGAGACCCGTCATGAAGCAGTATCTGCTCGCAGTCCACATGGTCGAGGGCGACCCAACCCCCTCTGACGAGGTGATTCAACAGATGTATCACGACGTGGAACTATTCAATCAAGAGGTTCAAGCAGCTGGTGCTTGGGTCTTTGCGGGTGGTCTCTATCCAGCCGATGTAGCGACTGTCGTGAGAGCAAACACAGATGACGTCGTCATGACCGATGGTCCATTTTGCGAGACCAAAGAACAGCTTGGTGGTTTTTGGGTCATTGAGGCTGAAGACCTTGATGGTGCACTCGCCTGGGCAGCGAAGGGTTCAAAGGCCTGCAGGGGTCCCGTTGAGGTACGACCGTTTCAGGATCTGCCGAACTAAGACGTTGTTCAAATTGGAAGAGAGCGTGATTGAGCGCGTCTTCCGCGAGGAACATGGACGCGTAGTCGCAGGACTTGTCCGCCTCTTTGGTGACATCGATGTTGCTGAAGAGGCGGTACAAGAGGCATTTCTCATTGCACTCAATCAATGGCCCGAAAAGGGTGTCCCGCCCAACCCTGGCGGTTGGATTACCACGACGGCGCGAAATCGGGCACTCGATCGCGTTCGTCGCGAATCTCGTCGGAGCCACCACTATGCGCAGTCGCAACTTCTCCTTTATCAAGACAGTGTGCGGAAGGAGGGACCCGTGCAAGATGATCGCCTTCGGCTGATCTTTACCTGCTGTCACCCGGCATTAGCCATCGAGACGCAGATCGCGCTGACACTCCGCTTGGTCGCAGGCCTGGCGACGAACGAGATCAGCAGGGCTTTCATCGTTCCGGAGGCAACGATGGCGCAACGTCTTGTTCGAGCGAAACGCAAGATCCGCTCTGCGGGAATTCCCTATCGCGTGCCCGAGGACTGGGAGCTACCTGACAGAGTTCGACCGGTTCTTTTCGTTGTCTATCTCATCTTCAACGAGGGTTACGCCGCGACCGAAGGTAGTGATCTCGTCCGTTCTGAACTTTGTGCTGAGGCGATCCATCTCGCACGGTTGATCGTCGCGCTGATGCCAGATGAGCCCGAGGCGCTTGGACTTCTTGCCCTTCTTTTGTTGATTGAGGCTCGCCGTTTCTCACGAACGTCGACCGAGGGATCTCTCGTTCTACTCGGCGCGCAAGATCGCAATCTCTGGGACCGCACACTGGTCGAAGAGGGACAACAAATAGTCCGACGCTGTCTCCGGCTGAATCGCCCGGGCCCCTACCAGCTTCAGGCTGCGATAAATGCTGTACACAGTGACGCACCAACTGCCGAAGAGACGGATTGGAGGCAGATTCTTCAGCTTTACGATCAGCTGTTTGCGTTTACCCCAACAACGATCGTTGCGCTCAATCGAGCCGTCGCTGTCGCCGAGGTTCATGGACTCGGAGTAGCACTTGAGCTCGTTAATGGACTCAACCTCTCTGGCTACTACCTCTTTCACTCGACGCGGGCTGACCTTCTGCGACGCCTTGGGCGAACTGAAGAGGCTCGGGTCGAATATGCCACCGCTCTTGCACTTACTTCCAACGAGATCGAACGTGCCTTCTTAGAGGATCGTTGCCGATCGATCTGAGATCTCTCGGTGGTTCACTGGCAGTGCCCGAAGCCTTGGTCGACGAGCTCGTCGAGTTAGATCAGGTTGGGGCGGGGGATCCCCTTCGAACCAACGAAAGGGTGAGGACTGGTGATCCGCACCGATTGGATGCTCTGACGGTGGACCTTCTCGACGACAAGCGTTGCCTCGCCGATCTCGATCGTCGCGCCCACCTTGGGTATGTCACCTAAGACTGCGTAGACATATCCGCCGATTGAATCCGCGCCGAGGGGGTCGAACTCCAGATCAAGGAGCTCTTGGACATCATCGATTGGGCATCGAGCATTGAGTTTGACCACAGTATTGGAGATGAACTGCATATCCTCCTGTTCAGCGGTGTCGTACTCATCTCGGATCGGCCCCACGATCTCCTCGATCAGGTCCTCCATCGTGACAACGCCGGCAGTTCCCCCATGCTCATCGACCACGATGGCGATATGTACTCGACGCTCCTGCATCTCTTTCAGAAGCTCTCCCACATGCTTGGTCTCCGGAGTGAAATAGGGTTCGCGTGCAAGTTGTTTCAGCGAAATGTTGTCATTTCCACGTACCTCAGAGCGCAGAAGATCCTTCGCGTAGACAACACCAACGATCTGGTCGATCCGATCCTCATAGATGGGGATACGCGAGTGCCCATGTTCGACCACCATCTCAATGAGCTCATTGATGCTCTTTGAAACGTCAAGCGCGATCAGATCAACACGTGGAACCATGACCTCCCGCACCGCCTTGTCGGTCATCTCGAGCACCCCGTGGATCATCTCCCGTTCCTCTTGCTCGACAACACCCTCCTGTTCGCCGACCTCGACGAGCAGTTTCAGCTCCTGCTCAGTTACAAATGGGTTCGGCAGCTTTCGTCCCGAGGCTCGAAGGAGCGTCATGCTGACGAGCATGAGTAAAAACACGATCGGACGGAGGATCTTGGTGAGGAGATCTACCGGTCGAGCCAAAATGAGTGAAACCCGTTGGTTGTAACGAAGAGCGACTGATTTTGGTGTGATCTCGCAGAAGATGAGAACGAACGCCGAAAGGGACACTGTTGCCACCCAGGTGGGTAAAGAGTGCGCACGACGAGCGCCGATGAGGGTGGCAGCGGTTGAAGCGACAATCACCGCCACGGTATTGAGGCTGAGAATTGTTGAGAGGTAGCTATTTGGATTGTCATGAAGACGGACAACGATCTCTGCAGATCGATTACCCTCCTCAACCAAACTTCGCATTCGGATGCGGCTGACGGAGGTAATCGCTGTCTCCGCAGCGGCTGCGATCGCTGCGACAATGAGTCCGATGATGACAAGTACAACTAATCCGGTCACGTCGCTCATTGGGTGCCCGATGGCTGCTCAGGTTGGAAAGACGTCCGTGACGAAATCGATGTCAACATCTGATCTCAACGATACTTGGAACAGCGTGACCCGAAGGGCGAATCTCGAATGATGCCATTGGGCGACCTTGCTCGGTCCACTGCGTATCGAAACGCGCATTGACCTCGCGCCAGTTGAGCATTAGGCAATTTGATCAGGTCCATCTAGCGAAATAGTGATGGTGTGTCCTCATCGGTAGTGATCGACGAGCAAAGATGCCAGAGCAACTCAGCGACATGGCAGATTCATAAGTCCGTTGCAGCAGACTCGGATTGACTCCGGGATGGATGGGTGCGCGACAAAATAACCGATCGAAAAAGTGTTCATAAAAAATATATCGTGTATATACTTATGAACAAGACGCGCAGCGAGTGGTCGGGAGGCCCCAAATGTTGGATTCAGATGTTCGACTTTATGTACAACTTCTCAGTGAGGGCAGCGCTGGTGTTCCAACCCACCTGCAGCAGCTTCCACCAATCGATGCGTACCTTGTTGCTGATGAACTCATTGTTGAGTTTGAGGTACCGGGTGTATCAGCAGACCAACTCCACGTGCGAGTCGAGTCCCACCTCGTCAATGTCGAAGGGAGACGCGAGCAGTCGATGGCCAGTGTGAGTGAGCCGTTGATCTCTCAGCGCGCTCATGGAGAGTTCCACTGTCGGCTTCTACTTGGCGACCGTTGTGATGTAGACCAAGTCGATGCGCATCTTGTTGAAGGTGTGCTGACGCTCTCCGTACCTCTGATCAGCTCTGCAGCTACTCGGCACGTGTTGGTTACCGAGGGGAACAGATCAGCAAATCACAAAGTTGAGAGTGAATCTGACCCCAGTTTCGCTGAACGGTCCTTTGCCATGGTGAAGTGACCGTTGAATTCGTGAGGAAGGTCCGATGAAATGAGAGGTGATCATGAAGTCTCACGGTGAGGGCAGTGATGCTTCACATGACGAGTTGGAGGTCGAGGTCGATCGCCTCTCGGCGGTCATTGGGGCGCGAACACGCGAGAGACGGCTCGCTCGTGAAATGTCGGTCGCGGAGCTTGCTCGGAGAGCGGGGCTCTCAAAGGCGGTCGTATCAAAGGTCGAGAACGCTCAGGGTGCCGCAAATCTTCAAACTCTTGCGCGAATAGCCGCGGCGCTCGAAGTTCCTGCGACCTCGCTCTTCCAAGGTCTTGACGAAGAGCGAGACGCACTCTTTACTCGGGCGGGTTCCGGACCGGAGCTGATTCGGCCCGGCACCAAGTCGGGTCATCGCTATCAGCTGCTTGGCTCAATGCGTGGACCCGCGAAGCGTATGGAACCGATGCTTGTGACGTTGACTAGTCCTACTGAGGTGTTTCCGCTCTATCACCATCCAGGCACAGAACTCATCCACATGCTCAGCGGCCAGGTTGACTACTCCTATGCGGGAGCGACCTATCCCTTGGCGGCAGGTGACTCTCTGCAGTTCGATGGAGAGGTCGCGCATGGACCCGTTGCGCTCAATGAGTTGCCCGTACGATTTCTCTCCGTCATCGCGTATGGCCGTGAACCTGGTGAGCAACTTTCCTCCGGGCACTAACGGCCTTTGCGCGAAGGTGTGATGTGTCAACTCAGCTCTTTGGTGAGAGACGCCGCAGCGGTGGTTCGGTTCGTGGAGGTTGCCTTCTCGGTGGAAGACTCACCAGAAGTTCGTCAGTGATATCGGCAATCTGTCGAACTGCTCGCTCAACTGCTGCCTGTGTCGTTGAGGTCACCGTCTGCAATCCGCCGATCTTTCGAACATATTGAAGCGCAGCAGCTTCGATCTCGGATCGGGTAGCTTCAGGTTCCAGTCCCCGGAGGGTCGTAATGTTTCGGCACATGGAGCGAGACTAGACCCTCTGCTTCCTCATTGAGTCGATCGGTGAAGACCGATCTCTGAGTCTTTCTGTTCAATTGAGACCCAGTGGGCGGCTACTCCTGCTGGCCTACCGCGGGCGGTTGGTAGTCGACCGTTGTCGGAACTTCACTTACTGTCCCACCTTCAGCTCGTGGCTCTTGCGGTGTTGAAGGTGACTCTGTCTCATCACCTGAGTCATCATTTGGAACAAGAGTCAGCGGGCGTCCAAGTATTCCACTCGCGAAGTGAGGAGTTGTTGGGTTCTCGCCATGCACCGGCTTGCCGTAGGCGTTGTCGATGATCTGTGCGACCTCTTCACCGTCGACCGTCTCCTTTTCGAGAAGTAATGTCGCAACCGCACGAAGTCCAGTCCCGTGTTCACTCAGCACCTTGCGGGCACGATCTTCTGCCTCATGCAATATCCGAGCGACCTCCTCATCGACAACGCGACTGGTTTCATCGGAGTAGTCGCGAGAGTGCATTAGGTCGTCTCCCAAGAAAACTGCTCCCTGAGAGCCCCAGGCCATTGGGCCGATGCGATCGGACATGCCCCACTCACGGACCATCTTTCGAGCCAGATCGGTGTTGCGTTGAAGGTCGTCACTTGCACCGGTTGAGAGGTCGCCATAGATCAGAAGCTCTGCGACTCGACCTCCCATGCGAACCGCAAGGGAGTCTTCGATGTATTCGCGACGATAGATATGACGATCCTCGAGGGGAAGTTGGTGTGTCACGCCAAGCGCCATACCCGTTGGAATGATGCTGACCTTGAGGAGCGGATCTGCGGCGGGAAGCACGTAGGAGAGTACGGCGTGTCCCGACTCATGGAAGGCAACCCGCTCACGTTCATCCGTGGTGAGCACCATGGAGTCACGTTGCTGGCCCATCAGTACGCGATCGCGTGCCGCGTCGAAATCTTGCATCTCAACCTGCTGTGAGCCACGACGAACTGCGTGCAGCGCGGACTCGTTGACAAGGTTTGCGAGGTCTGCGCCACTCATGCCAGGGGTACCTCGTGCAATGAGTTCGAGGTTGACGTCAGGGCCGATGCGCTTGTCTCGACAGTGCACACGAAGGATTGGGATGCGCTCTTCGAGATCGGGAAGTGGAACGACAACCTGACGGTCAAAGCGTCCAGGCCGCAATAGTGCAGGGTCGAGGATGTCTGGTCGGTTGGTCGCTGCCATGATCACGACACCTTCAGCACTGTCGAAGCCGTCCATCTCTGAGAGGAGTTGGTTCAGCGTCTGCTCTCGCTCATCATGTCCGCCACCGAGTCCGGCGCCACGCTTTCGACCGATGGAGTCGATCTCGTCGATGAAGATTATCGAGGGAGCCTGCTTGCAAGCGGTCTCGAAAAGATCACGGACGCGGCTTGCACCGACACCAACAAACATCTCCATGAAGTCTGAACCACTGACCGACATGAAGGGAACTCCTGCCTCGCCAGCGGTTGCTCGAGCGAGAAGCGTCTTGCCCGTCCCTGGAGGTCCGACGAGCAGTACTCCCTTTGGAATATGTGCACCGATCTCACGGAATCTGCCGGGAGACTTCAAGAACTCAACAACCT
>CAIVND010000257.1 GCA_903907185.1 uncultured Acidimicrobiaceae bacterium | reverse complement strand
CTCCCTATGGCTATCAACGAACGGCTGAACTTCAAGAGCAGTTTCTAGAGGCTGCTGAACGCCTTCGATCTTTCGATGGTTGGGCCAACCCAGACAACGGCAACCGTCAAGAGTTGCGAGCAGATCTTGTCCTCGAAGGCGGCGGTGTCAAGAGCATCGCCTTTGCCGGAGCAGTTCTGGCGCTCAGTGAGGCGGGCTATAGCTTCGGCAGAGTTGCGGGAACAAGTGCTGGAGCGATCGCTGCGAGTGTGATTGCGGGCATCGTGCAGGCAGGTCGTGAGATGACCTCAGCACTTGGATACCTGCGTTCGTTAGATTTTCAAGGATTTATGCCACAGGGGAAACTCCACGGCTTCCTTGATCGTGCGGTGGGACATATGGGCGACATTGTGGCTGATGTGGCGATCCTCGCAAGTCGCGAGGGTGTCTATTCGAGTGCCTACCTTGAGTCCTGGCTGGGTCCGATCCTCCACGATGATCTTGGCATTAAGACCTTCGCAGACCTCCGCCTGACGCCACAGGATGATTCTGGTCTCAGCGTTCCTGAAGGCCAGGCCTATCGACTTGTCGTGTATACCTCAGATATCACCCGAGGCCGGTTGGTCCGCCTTCCTTGGGACTATCCGCAGTACGGACATCGTTCCGACGATGAGGATCCGGTGCAGGCGGTACGCGCCTCAATTTCGATCCCTTTTTTCTTCGAACCCGTGCACTTCACTGCGCACGATGCAACGGTGGAGGTACCTCTACCCGGCGGTGGAACAACAACCGTGAACTATCGGGCGGGAACTGAGACTTGGGTTGATGGAGCTCTGCTCGCCAACTATCCCATTCATGCATTCGATCGAGAGGATGGCAAACCGCCACGCTGGCCGACGATTGGGATCAAGCTCTCTCGATTCCAAACGGAGTATCCCTCGTCAAATCCCTGCGAGTCAGCGATGGAGATTGCGATTCGATGTCTGAGGACAATGATGAACGAATGGGATCCCTACGCAGCCCACGAGACTGCAGCGTCACGGACCATCTTCGTCGACAACGCTGGCCTGAGCGCGACCGATTTTGATCTCACGAAGGAGCAACAAGATCGCCTTTTCCTCAATGGCGTTGAGGCAGCGACCCAGTTTGTGATTGCGATGGCCCAGATGGGTGGAGTTCCGAGAACCTAGATTGGGCGGAGGTCGGAAGCTCATTTTGATCTGACTCAAACGGAAACTCTTGCTAGTCCGCGCTTCGCGGCGGTCCTAAGAGAGGAGAGAGCCATGTACGCAATAGTGGCAAATGTCACGGTTGAGAACCCAGAATCGGCGCGCCTGCTCTTGGCTAGCGCAAGAGAGCCAATCGTGTCGCGTGCGCCCGGCATAGTGCACGGCTATTGGTTGGAACCGGTGGCGGGAGTCGGGACCTCTGTATTGATCTTTGAGACCAAAGAGCATGCAGAGTCAGCCGCCAAGTACCCACTACCTCCGATGCCAGGCGTTACGTTGCTGGACATGACCATTCGCGAGGTATTCGCGCAGATCTGAGTGCTTTATTGAGGCTGCCTAGGCGGCTGGTTGAGCAGCTTCAATAGTGACGGACTCGATTCACGGATGGGCTTCTCTCGCCGACAATGGTTGTCGGCTTCGTCTACTGAGATTTACGGGATCTGAGGCGGATCGCTAGCTGGAAATGACTCCTCGCCAGCTTCATCGATCTTTTCGTCTTCGGTCATGAGGTGATCGTCTTGAGATCCAGCTTCATCTTCAGATTTGGATCTTGGTTGACTTTGATCAGTCATATTTCTCTCTTCCTAATTCCGAGTAACTCCATGAACGATGGCCACAATCAGGAAGACGACGGCTGCAATCCAAAGCCAATGGATCGCGAAACCAAGACCGCCGAACAATAAAAGCATCAAGATGAGCAGGATAAGTAGCATATTTCTTGTATTCCCTATTCGAGCCCGCTCAAACAAGTTCAAATCCCGACCTGATTACGGCAACTGCTAAACCTTGGCTGACGACCTCTTGCCAGACTTCGCGCACATCATTGGACGTCACCGAAACCGCAACACCGACCGAGCCCCGGCGGCTTGCGGGAAGGATTCCAGTGAACCGTATCGGATGGCGACAGAACCGTTGCAATCCATCGTCCGAGCATCGCGCAGGAGCGAAGCTAAACACCGAGTCGCGAGGTTTTGCCGGGGTCGCGCCAGCGTAAGGCGTAAATGTGCCGG
>CAIVND010000256.1 GCA_903907185.1 uncultured Acidimicrobiaceae bacterium | reverse complement strand
GCGCGACACGCCTCAACCTGTGTCTCGTCAAAGAGCGAGGTGCCGATCTCGTGACCGAGAGCGGCATGAAAGGTGTAGGCCATTCCTCCACCGACAATCAACGCATCGACACGCTCCGCTAAAGCGCGCAGCACTGAGAGTTTGTCGCGAATCTTGGCCCCGCCAACGATTGCAATAAAGGGTCGATCAGGTTCTTCCAAGAGCTGGGTTAGAACCTGAACCTCACGAGCAAGGAGACGGCCAGCCACCGACGGCACACGCTTGGGAGGGCCAGTAACTGAAGCATGATCGCGGTGTGAGACACTGAACGCCTCATTAACGAAATAGTCCTGGCCCTCAAGCAGCAGGTCAACAAACTCAGGATCATTCGATTCCTCGCCTGGATGGAAGCGAAGGTTCTCCATCACCTTTGCCTCAGGAACAAATCGTTGAAGATACTCAGCGATTGGCGCCACAGAGAGTTCAGGGACGACAACGCCACCGGGTCGGCCTATGTGCGTGCACAGGGTTACGTTGGCCCGATTGTTGAGCAGCCAAGTGATCGTTGGAAGCGTCTCTTGAATACGAAACTCGTCCGTAATCGTTCGATTCCCCTCAGCGTCAACTGCAAATGGGACGTTGTAGTCAACTCGCACGAGGACATTTTTTCCGGCAAGCGGAGGAAGATCCTCAAGGACGGGAAGCCTGCCGATCATTTCGAACCGATGATCTCAATCAGATCTACGAGACGGCTGGAGTATCCCCACTCATTGTCATACCAGCCAAAGACTTTGACCAGTGTTGTGCCATCAGGAAGAGGCATCGCCATCGTGAGCTCCGAGTCAAAGATGCACGAAGCAGACCGGCCGACCACATCAGTAGAGACAATGGGATCCTCGGTGTACTCCAATACCCTCGCGAGCGGTCCAACGGCACTTGCCGCGGCAAAGGCGGCATTGATCTCCTCAACCGTCGTGCTTCGTCCAAGTATTGCGGTGAAATCGGTGATCGAACCGTCCTGTACTGGCACCCGCAGTGCTTGGCCATCGAGACGACCCTTCATCGACTCCATCACCAGGCTCGTCGCACGAGCTGCACCAGTCTGGGTAGGAACGATATTTACTGCTGCAGCACGGGCACGGCGCATGTTGTCACGGGCGAGATCAAGGAGCTCCTGGTCGTTTGTGTAGGCATGCACCGTTGTCATGAGACCGTGGCGCACCTCGAAAGCATCATCGAGCACCTTTACGAGGGGCACAAAGCAGTTCGTCGTACACGAAGCATTGGACACGACTAGGTGCTTTGTTGGATCAAAGGTGTCGTCATTGACCCCGACGACAAAGGTGGCGTCGGCACCATCTGCGGGAGCGGAGACCACCACTCGCCGAGCACCGGCGGTGAGATGGGCAGCAGCCTGTTCACGCTTGGTGAACCGACCAGTGGACTCGACAACGACATCAATCTTCAGATCTCCCCAGGGAAGATCCTTGGGATCACGCTCGGCAAAGACCGAAATCGGCTGGCCGTCAACCACGATGCCACGGTCATCAACCTCGACATTCCCGGCGAACCTGCCGTGGGTCGAGTCATAGCGCAAAAGATGTGCATTCGACTCAATCGAGACGAGATCGTTGACCGCAACAATCTCGATATCGGCCTTTGCGGCATAGGCCGCACGCAAGAAGTTCCGCCCGATCCGTCCAAACCCATTGATCGCTACCCGTACGGTCATGCCGTCACCGTCCGAACACGTCTCTGCACAGGTAGATACCTACCCATGGCTCACTGCCCCATTGCAGTCGAGACAATCTTGCCTAGAAACGCACACAGCGCAACCACAGTACCGTCAACCCAGCTCAGAGGCCTGAATAACACATTCCGTGACGGGCAACACCGTTCGATACGATCCGTCATACGCCGAGTTGTCCTAACGCGGACGAGAGAAGATCGGCATCATGAACCGCACGATTTGCGCCGATCAGCCGTGCTCGATGGACCTCGATTCCACTCGGAATCGAACCAAGCTCCATCGAGCTTTCGTCGACCAGAACAACATCTGGGTGAATCCCGTGGGCGATCATCGCGTCAAGATGGCGACCGACGTTGTATCCCAACGTCTCGGGGATCTGCTGTCGAAGGTTGCAGACGTAGATCTTGCGGCCAGATGCGGCTTCCACCGCACGGCAGAGATTGTTTGGCGCAAGTGCCGCAAGCACACTGGTGTAGAGCGAACCAGGACCGAGGACAATCATCTCGGCACGCTCAACGGCAGCGATCGCCTGATCGGGTGCCACCGCATCAGGAAGATCAAGCGAAACATGCGAAATCCCTGCAGTGGCCATAATCCGTACCTGACCGACGAGGTCAGCAGAGGCGGTAGAGGCACACAGCGTCACGGGAGTCGTGGTCGCAGGAAGTACCGTGCCAACCGTGTCAAGGAGTCGTCCAGCCTCGATCACCGCAGCGACAAAATCTCCCGTCGTCACCGTCAATGCCGCGAGGAGCAGGTTTCCAAAGGCATGACCCTCGAGCTCGCCTGCCTCAAAGCGGTGTTCAAGGGCATCTCCGAGCGGCGTCCGGCCAGGCAGTAGTGCGTCGAGACATTTTCGAAGGTCACCGGGCGCAGGTATGCCGAATGCGTCGCGGAGGCGCCCACTTGAGCCACCATCATCGGCGACAGAGACGATGGCGGTGACCTCTCGTCCAAACTGGCGGATCGCGAGCAGACTTTTCGCGAGACCGTGTCCTCCTCCAATCGCGACGACTGAGGGACCCTTGGCAAACCGCTGTTGCTGCTCTTGTATCGCGCTCATGATGGTGGAGGTACGGCCTTTTCCATTTCGAAGCAATCAGCGCTCAATATCGCGGTGGTGCACCGCTGGGTGGAACCCCAAGCTACCAATTCGCTTTGCCAACTCCTCCGCGATCGCGACCGATCGGTGATGCCCACCGGTGCAGCCAATGGCGATCGAGAGATAGGACTTTCCCTCTTTTGCGTAAGCAGGTAGCAAAAAGGTCAAAAGATCAAAAACTCGATCGAGGAACTCAATCGACTGGTCCTGTTCGAGGACATATCGCCGCACGGGCTCATCGAGGCCAGTCATGGGCCTCAGCTCCTCAACCCAGTACGGGTTAGGAAGGAAACGACAGTCAAGGACGAGGTCAGCATCGAGTGGGAGTCCATGTTTGAACCCGAAAGAAAGCACCGCCGTCTCCATGGCTCCGCCGGAGTCCTCATCGGTGAATAGATCAGAGAGTCGCTTCCGAAGCTCGTTGACGTTCACCTCACTGGTGTCGATGACCACGTCGGCGCTCTGGCGCACCTCCTCTAACGTGTCACGTTCAGATCGGATCGCCTCGAGAAGGGTAGGCGCCTCTACCGGATGGCGGCGGCGAGTGCCCTCAAAACGTCGGACCAGCACCTCGTCGGTGGAGTCCAAAAAGAGCAGACGCACACGTGCACCGGAGGCACGAAGCGCCGCAACGACCGAGACAAGATCGCTCATCGTCTCCGGTCCACCACGACCGGTCACAAAACACAGCCGGTCAAGCTCGGATTCGCGATGCCCGGCAAGCTCTGCAACACGGCCGATGAGCGAGGTAGGCAGATTATCGATGACAAACCAGCCGAGGTCCTCAAGCGTTGCGGCAGCACTTGATCGACCAGCCCCCGAGAGGCCAGCGACAACAAGATATTCGATCACTTCGGGGTCCTCCCCTTTAGCATCGCGAAAGCAGCCGGGCCGCCTCCACAAGAGGCGTTGCTCAGATTGTAGGTCGGGGGCGGTGTTCAAATCGCAACCCGAGAAGTCGAGGAATCGCGCTCTCAAGGAGTGGATCGATCGAACCCTCAAGAAAGGCGGGAAGTGGTGGCGGTTCATACATCTTCACCAACAGAAGGTCTCGCTCTGCCAGTGGATTGAGATAGCGCGAGAGCGGACGGTGAGCAAAGGGCAGGCTGACGCCATTGTCGACCTCCTCCATTGAGACGGTCTCGGTGAGGTAGGGGCCTATCCGCCAGTAATGCTCGCCGAGAATCTGGTCATCGACGAAGCCACTCCCCACCCCTTGGTACAGCGGATGATTAATCAGGAGAAGAAAGATCCCTCCAACCGCGAGCACCCGAGCAACTTCGCCGAGGACCTGGTCGACATCTGCACAGTGTTCGATTGCTAGACAGCAGATCACTCCGTCGAAGTGTGCATCGGGAAAGGGAAGATCTTCTCCCGCTCCTTGGACAAAGGAGATCGTGCCGGGTGAGCGCTCACGCGCGTTCGCTAACTGCGCGCCCGAAGGGTCGATGCCGGTGACCGAGGGATGGTGCGGAGCAGCAGCGATGAGCCGAGCGATCTGACCCTCACCACACCCGATGTCAAGAATCGATTGGCATCCATCGAAGGCGCTCGCAACAAGGGGCGTGATCTCCTGCGCGTATTCAACATCGGCCCCGTTGGTGAATGTCTCCCTCCACCACATTGCGTTCTCATCCCAAATCGCCTCAGAAAACTCAACGGGAGTTCCACGCTCGAGATCAGGAACGTTGTCATCAGCCATGCTCATCGTGCGTTAGTCATATCGGGGCGTTCATCTCTTGTCTCGCTGGTCTGTTGATTATCGGCCTGATGGATATCGGCCTGTTCGTTGTGGCTCTCTTGCCCAATATCCTCGTGACCAACGTTCGCTCGGAGGCTACTGCCTCGATGGAGCTGTCCATGGATCCGCTCCGCGAGCGCGTCGGGCATCCAGCCAAGTGCTTTGAGCTCCGCGGTTGTTGCCCGACGGATGGCCGCAAGGCTCCCGAGTTCGGAGAGCAGCCGCTCTTTGCGCTGTGGACCAAGTCCAGGGATGTCGTCGAGCGCTCCCTTGGTCATCTTCTTTCCACGTAGCTCTCGATGAAAAGAGATCGCAAAACGATGTGCCTCATCCCGCAGCTGTTGGAGAAGATAGATTGCATCGCTATCGCGGGGAATGCGGATCGGTTCAGATCGTCCAGGTACATAGACCTCCTCAAACTGCTTCGCCAAGGAGGCGAGCTCAAGGCGATCGCTCAGTCCCAACTCCGCGAGCACCGCCTCACCGACGCCAAGCTGTCCCTTGCCTCCGTCGAGGAGGAGGAGCTGGGGTGGATAGGAGAATCGTGTTGGCCTTCCCTCTTTGTTGGGCAGAACCGGATCATCGATGCGAGCGAGACGACGCATCAGCACCTCGCGCATCGCGCCATAATCGTCGTTGCCTGCAACCGTCGAGACCTTGAATCGTCGATAGTCACTGCGCTTCAGGAGGCCATCTTCCATCACGACCATCGAACCGACATAGTTGGTCCCTTGAAGGTGACTCATGTCATAACACTCGATCCGCAGTGGTGAGCTCCTCAGGCCGAGGTAATCCTTCAACTGATCAAGGGCGAGCGCGCGAGAGGTGAGGTCGCTGGCGCGGCGTGTTCGGTGACGGTTGAGCTGCTCAGTAGCATTTTGTTGGGCCATTTCAAGGAGCCGCCGTTTACGGCCGCGTTGAGGCGCTCGGATTCTCACCCGCCGCTCTCGGCGCTCGCTTAGCCACTCCTCATAGATCTGTTGATCAACGGGAACTTGATCAACAAGAATCTCCTTCGCGATCTCTAATGGTGTCTCGCCATAGTTCGTCTCAAGGACACGACCAACAAACTCGTCTGGAGCCATTGGCTCAACCTTCTCCAAGATGAAGCCATTTCGCCCAACGACTCGGCCGTGTCGAACATGCAGCACCTGCACCGCTGCCTCAAGTTCATCCTCAGCGATGCCGATAACGTCAAGATCATCTTCAGCGAACGAGACCATCTCTTGACGCTGACTCGCACTTTGTACTGACTCCAGTTGATCGCGCAGGCGTGCCGCCAATTCGTACTCCTGTGCGACAGAGGCGGCCTGCATCGATTCGTGAAGACGATCGATGATGGTCTTGGTATCACCGTCCATGAAGTTCATGATCCCGTTGACATAGGTCTTGTACTGCTCAACGGAGACCTCGCCAACGCAGGGTCCACTACACCGCTCGATGTGAAAGAGAAGACACGGTCGACCGAGACGCTCATGGCGGCGATACTTCGTGTCGGTACACGTCCGAAGTGGGAAGGTGCGAAGCAGAAGATCAAGAGTCTCGCGCAGTGCATAGGCCTGGGCGTAGGGGCCAAAGTAGCGCGTACCGCGGTGGCGGGTTCCGCGCGTAACCATCGCCCGAGGAAACTTCTCATCAACGGTGACCGCAAGCCAAGGATAGGACTTGTCATCGATCAGTCGAACGTTGAAGTGCGGTCGGTGGATCTTGATCAGGTTGTACTCCAACATGATCGCCTCGACGTCAGTTCCAACCTGAATCCACTCAACCGAACAAGCCCGTTCCATCAGCTGTGCCGTACGAGGATGTAGCAACGTAGGACTCACGAAATAGTTCGAAAGGCGTGAACGAAGGCTCTTTGCCTTTCCGACATAGATCACTCGACCGTCGGCGTCTTTGAACTGATAGGAACCCGGTCGGTCGGGGATGTTGTCAGGACGGGGAAACACGTCTCCTACGGTATGCCCTTGAGAGCAACGCGTGACATCTCCCGTAAAGATCGGCCGAGTTGCAAGCAGAAGTGACCGTCAGTGATCGAGATCCCTGCTGGCTACGGACCGCCCATTACGGCGGAGCGGTTCGCTGGCGCCAGCTGGGTCCGATTCGATCAGTAGTAGATCGCCCGGGGAACACCACCACCGACGACGACGGGATCACCGGTCATCGACGAACTCTTTGGCGAGGCGAGAAAGGTCACCACGTTTGCGACCTCTTCTGCGGTGATCATGTGTCCGACTACGTTTGTCGCTGGCCGAGCGAGTGCCTCGGGCGAAGTCGCCTCCGTCGCCGTCAGTCCGGGGTGCACCACGGTGACATTGATTCCGTACGGCCCGAGCGCATCAGCAAGGTTCTTGGTCATCGCCGAGACTGCAACGTTACGCACCGATCCAATGACCGTGCCAGCTTGGCGAGCTGCGAGGCCACTGATGTTGATGATCCGTCCCCAACCTCGGTTAATCATGTGCGGAGCGACCTGCTGGGCGCAGCGAAGATAGCCCATTACCTTGACGTTCATATCTTCGAAGAAGAGTTCGGTAGTCACCTGGTCGTAGGTTGGAGGAGTCCCCTGACCACCAGGCTTTGCCGCTCCGTTTACCAGGATGTCGATGTGTCCAAACTCACCGATGACATCTCGGACAAGTGCCATTACCGACTGCTCATCACCGGTGTCGACGACGAATCCCTTGACGGTGACGCCGGTTGCTTCAGCGATCTCTTTGGCCGTCGCGTCCAGGCGATCACGGTCTCTCGCAGCGATGGCGATCTCCGCGCCCTCGTGTGCGAGTGACATCGCAACAGCCTTACCAATACCGCGACTGCCACCGGTGATCAGTGCGCACTTTCCTGCCAGTTCAAGATCCATCCCCCACCAACTCCTATCGTAAGAGGGGCGCCAAGAAGCGTCCCGTATGACTCTTTGCTACCTTTGCAACCTTCTCCGGTGAGCCCTCAGCGATCACCCGACCGCCCCCACCACCACCCTCTGGACCAAGATCGATCACCCAGTCCGCACACTTGATCACATCGAGATTGTGTTCGATGACGATAACCGAGTTTCCCTGGTCGACGAGCCGCTGCAGCACGCCGAGCAGTTTGTTCACATCCTCAAAGTGCAGACCAGTAGTTGGTTCGTCGAGGATGTAGACCGTTTTTCCGGTCGATCGCTTCGAAAGCTCGGCCGCCAATTTCACCCGCTGTGCCTCCCCACCCGAGAGCGTCGGCGCGCTCTGGCCGAGTCGCACATAGCCAAGACCGACATCAACGAGCGTCCGCAGATGACGTGCGATCACCGGCTGTTGCGCAAAGACCTCGACGGCATCTTCGCAGGAGAGTCGCAGCACATCCGCGATCGATCGTCCCTTCCACAGCACCTCAAGCGTGTCTCGGTTGTATCGGTCACCCTTGCAGACCTCGCAGGGAACATAGATATCCGGCAGGAAGTGCATCTCAATCTTGATCGTTCCATCGCCCGAACAGGCCTCGCACCTTCCGCCCGCCACGTTGAAGGAGAAGCGACCGGGCTTGTAGCCGCGTAACTTCGCCTCTGGGGACTCAGCGAAGAGCTTGCGGATGTTGTCAAAGACGCCGGTGTAGGTCGCGGGGTTCGACCGTGGTGTCCGACCAATCGGCGACTGATCGATGGCGATCACCTTGTCGACGAGTTCAATTCCCTCGACCGTTCGGTGGCGACCGGGGACGACGCGCGAGCTGTTGGTGTGCTGATTCAGTGCGAGGAGCAGAATGTCATTTACCAGGGTGGATTTTCCCGAACCCGAGACTCCGGAGACCGCGACAAAACAGCCGAGAGGAAAGCTGACGTCGATGTTTTTCAGATTGTGCTCACTTGCACCACGGACGGTGAGAAAGCCCTTGTGGGGAACGTGGCGGGCCTCAGGAACAGCGATCGAACGCCTGCCGGAGAGATACTGTCCGGTGATCGAGCGCTTACTTGCCAAGAGTCCCTTCAGCTTTCCGCTGTAAACAACCTCACCGCCGTGCTCGCCCGCGCCCGGTCCAATGTCGACAACGTGGTCGGCGATGCGGATGGTCTCCTCGTCGTGTTCGACGACGATCACCGTGTTCCCGAGATCTCGTAGCCGTACCAAGGTCTCAATAAGCTTTTGATTGTCGCGTTGGTGAAGGCCCACCGAGGGTTCGTCGAGCACGTAGAGCACACCGACAAGCCCGGACCCGATCTGACTCGCGAGGCGGATCCGCTGTGCCTCGCCACCGGCGAGCGTTGCTGCAGACCGGTCAAGCGAGAGATAGTCAAGTCCAACATCGATGAGGAACTGAAGGCGTGATTGAATCTCTTTCATGACGCGCTCGGCGATCATCATCTCTCGGTCGGTCAAGACCAGCTCATCGAGCGCGTCGTGCGCGGCCGAGATTGGCAGTGCGGCAAACTCGGCGATCGACTGATCACCGATCGTGACCGCAAGGATCTCGGGCTTGAGACGGGCACCGTTACAGTCCGAGCAAGGCACCTCGCGCATGTAACCACCGATCTGATCGCGCATGAAATCGGAGTCTGCCTCTGCGTGGCGGCGTTGGAGCCAAGGGATAACTCCCTCGTACTCGGCGTTGTAGTTCCGTGAATGGCCGTATCGGTTTCGGTAGGAGATGTGCACTCGCTTTTTGCCCGCCCCGTAGAGCAGCACCTTTTGATTTGCCTTTGTCAGCTTCCTCCAAGGGGTCTTTGTGCCGAAACCAAACTCCTCGGCAACCGCGGCCACCACTCGGGTGAAGTACTCGGTGCGCGAGGTCGCCCAGGGAGCAATAGCGCCCTCGGCGAGGGTTAACTCATCGTTGCGGACAACCAGCTGCGGGTCGACCTCGTATCGGGTTCCAAGGCCGACACAGGCTGGGCAGGCACCATAGGGAGAGTTAAAGGAGAACGAACGCGGCGCAAGCTCCGCGAAGGACAGACCGTCCTTTGCACACGAGAGGTGCTGAGAAAAGGTGAGGATCTCCTCTGAATCGAGCAGTTGAATCTCCGCGACGCCCTCGCCGAGTCGAAGGGCGGTCTCAATGGAGTCCGTCAGACGCCGCTCGATCCCGTCATGTCGAACAAGACGATCGACAACGACCTCAATTGAGTGCTGTTCATACCTCGCCATATCGATCTTTGATCGATCGTTGAGTTCGTAGACCACCTCGTCCACGCGCACGCGGGCGAACCCTTGCTTCGCGAGATCGTCAAGGAGTGCCTCGTATTCACCCCGCCTGCCCCGCACAACCGGCGCAAGCACATGGAATCGACTGCCCTCAGCGATACCCATGACGCGATCGACGATCTGCTGTGGACTCTGCCGGCTAACGGTGTCGCCGCAGATTGGACAGTGCGCGATGCCGATTCTCGCGTACAGCAGGCGCAGGTAGTCATAGACCTCGGTGACTGTTCCTACGGTTGAGCGGGGGTTTCGCGACGATGATTTCTGGTCGATCGAGATCGCCGGTGAGAGTCCCTCAATGAAATCGACATCAGGCTTGTCCATCTGCCCGAGGAACTGGCGCGCGTAGGAGGAGAGCGACTCTACGTAGCGACGCTGCCCCTCTGCATAGATAGTGTCGAAGGCAAGAGAAGACTTTCCCGACCCGGAGAGACCGGTAAAGACGATCAGCTGATCGCGAGGAAGTTCGATCGAGATATTTTGTAGGTTGTGCTCGCGAGCGCCGCGAATTACAAGTGAGTCCGGCACGGGACGAGCCTAACTGCGAACTAGCCAACCTCTCGCAGTTCACGCTTCAAAGATTTGACCTCATCGCGCAGCCTCGCTGCATACTCAAACCGGAGATCGGTCGCAGCCTTATGCATCTCAGCCTCGAGCGCTGCCACCAGTCGGGTCAACTCTTCGCGCGGCAGCTCCCCAGCGTTCTCGGGGATCGTTGCGCCGATCGTCTCGGCAATCTTCTGCCCCGCCCGGCGAGATCGATCCGTGCGGGACTTGGAACCACGAGGTAACGGTGCGCCAGCACTCTCGGCAATAAGGTCACCCGAACCAGAGGCCGATCGAAACTGGGCGACAAGATCGGTCACCGCCTTCTTGATTGTCTGTGGGTCGATTCCATGCTCTTGGTTGTAGATCTGCTGTCGGGCTCGACGCTCCTCGGTGACAGCGATCGCCTTGCGCATCGAGTCGGTAATCACATCGGCGTAAAGGATCACCCGCCCAGCTGAGTTTCGAGCTGCCCGTCCCATTGTCTGGATCAGTGAGGTGGCAGAACGCAGAAAACCCTCCTTGTCTGCATCAAGGATTGCAACCAATGAGACCTCGGGGAGGTCGAGGCCCTCACGGAGAAGATTGATACCAACAAGCACATCAAACTCACCGAGACGAAGATCGCGGATGATCTCGATCCG
>CAIVND010000255.1 GCA_903907185.1 uncultured Acidimicrobiaceae bacterium | reverse complement strand
GCTTCCAATATTGTCGCTCCCGTGAGGCCATCCATCCCTGTTGCAAGGAGATTAGAGACGCCTCATTCGTAGGCGTCACCAACAGCGAGCATCTCGTCGAATAGTGGGGCGTTCGCAGCACATTTCATGTGTCGGGGATCGGACTTTCCGCGTCGTATTTCAAATTGAAAACGGTCGACCCACCGCAACGGGCCGGTGATGAGCGATCCCTCTGAGCCGTGGACCTGCAACGAATTGTCTCCATTTGGTAGAGCACGACCAATAAAGATCGAGTCCAGAAACTTTCACCAAGGATGTACAGCTACGAGCATATGAATAGCTTGTGCCTAATGCTCAGTTCATTGCGCGGGCGAGCACGGGTGGTTTGACAAAACCGGAAAACTAAGGCGCACAATTTCTGCATTATGCCTTTCCAGATGATGGACCACTGCTCTGGGCCTTTTTGGGTCTGCTCTTATTTGAGAAATCCAATTGGCGCAGGGCTGGTAGGAAGAATTGCGGAGGGCGTGATGTCAAGGACTTGGTCGAGCAGCGTCGAATAGATGGCCCGGTAATCAGTGGTAACGAGAAGGCTGCCATTCGAGTCGAGCTGAGTGAGACTCGGCTGGTCTCCGTACATACCACCCTGGACCCCGCTTCCGATGACGAAGGCGACATTGCCTGATCCATGGTCAGTTCCGAGGCTCGCGTTGGGGTGCACCCTTCGACCGAACTCCGTGTAGACAAACATTATGACGTCGGAGGCCAACGGCGATCCTTGGATTGCTTTGAAGAACCCAGAGATCGATGCATCGAGTTGTCCGAGCAGCGGGGAGTAGCTGGTGATCTCTCCAGAGTGTGAGTCAAAGCCACCAAGGTCAACTCCGTAGACCTTGGTGGGCAGGCCTGCTGAGATGAGCTGCGCGACCACGCCAAGCTGGGTGCCAAGAGTGCCTGCAGATGACCCGAATGTCTTTGCCGGTGAAGGAAATTGGGTAAGTGCCTGGGCAACGATTCTGCTTACGCTGAGCATGTCTGTCGCAGATTCAGCAACATCGACCTCAAGAGGTGTCTGTCCTCGCCGCTTTCTCTCAAGGCTTTCGTAGAGGGCCACAAGAGTTGGGTCATTTGGAGGAAGCTGCGAGCTGGGCGTTGCGCTCGCCGTGATTGCGCTGGCGCGCTGGTGTCGTCCGATAAAGGCAAGGGGCAGATTAGGTCCAACTGAGAGGGCCCGCAGCGGACTCTTGCCCGTGTGGTCGAGCCACCTGCCGATCCAACCGGTCGTTACATCCCTTGATGGGCTGCCGCTCTGCCAGATATCCATCGAAGAGAAGTGGCTGTAGTTCGGATTCGGGTAACCAACCCCTCGGATGATCGCGACATCCCCGGCATCGAAGAGTGCCTTGGTTCCTGTTAGTGCAGGATGAAGGCCCATACCACCGGCGATCGGCAACACGTTCGCCGCGGGTATCCCGACATTTCCGCGAATCGAATAGTAGGAGGGGTCTTGGTAGGGAACGACAGTGTTGAGTCCATCAAGTCCGCCATACAGGGTGACAATCACAAGGATCTTGCCCGTATCTGGCAAAAGTGTTGTCGCGTTCGGTGGTTGCACAATGGCGGCTGAGGCACTTGAACCGATTGCACTCTGGACGATGCCAGTCGCACCAAGCGCGAGTGCACCGCCGAGAAAGGTTCTGCGAGAGATCTGTTCGGCCATTTTCTTGCCTCTCAGTTCGCCAGATATTCGGGCGAGACCAGTGCGAGCGTGAGCAAGCGAGTCGGTGTATTACTCGCGGCCTGCAGTGCCGTGGCAGTGCCATGCGACCAGCTGGAAACACCAAGAAGTCGTGCCGTGTCGTGCAGCCTTCTCCTTCCAGATCCAGATGAGATCTCGCCAAGGTTCTTTGTCGTCGACGCGACCGTCTGAGCAAACTTCAGCTGCACGAGACTTGTCGCAGATGAGAGCCAATACGTGTTATCGCCCCAACCTCCGACCGTTGGCGGGTCAAACAGTCGCTGACCGAGCTCAGCGAGAATGTTGGCAATGTAGCCACTTGGAAAATCTGCGGGAGAGAGATGGAGTGCTCGAAGTGTGCCAACAACCCATTCGATTGGTTGTTTAATAAGCCCAGTGGTGGCTTTCTCGGAGACGAAGGCAGGATGGTTGAGTATCGCTTCAATCAGTGGAACCATCTTCCGGTGACCAAGAAATACCGGTAGAAGATCGGTTACCTCAGAGCCGCGCGGCGAGACTGGGTAAGCCAGCCAGCTGAAAAAACGCGAGACGACCCACCGAGCTGATGCCTCTGTTCTGCAGATGATCTCAACCGCCTGGCTACCCGTCAGCGGACCCGATCGACCAAGAAGCGTCTTCTGCCCCACATCATGCTCCGTGATGTTGTACGAAAAGGCACCGGTGACGTTGTTGAGAGTCCATCCGGTGAAACAACGTGCGGCGGCTTTGACATCGTCTTCGCTGTAGTGACCGACACCCATTGCAAATCGTTCCATCAGCTCACGCGCAAAGTTCTCATTTGGATGGGCCGCGATGTTGCTCTGCGAATCGAGCCAGATGAGCATCGACGGATCACGCGCGACGGCAAGTGCGAGATCGGTAAACGTACCCATCCCAGATTGGCGAAAGAGCTGATTTTGTTGGTACATCAGACTTGGTCGGTTCACCTTTGAGTAGCCAGTCGGAAACTGGCAGTGATACAACAGGACGAGCTTTTCAAGGAGCGGTGCCTGTGAAGCACTCATCATCTCGATCCACCAGTTAGTGAGCGCCAAGAACTCGGTACTGCGAAGCGTGGAAGAGGTTGAGAGTCCTTCGACCGACAGCGGAGCAAACTGTGGAGGGGCGATGACGTTCGCGTACCGTTCAGGATGGTGAAGCGCATGCACCAGTCTTGTGACGGTTGCCGCCCATCCATCTGACTGAGCGCGCTCAATTTCAGCCGCCTCTGCTCCAAACCCTGCTCTTCGGTAGAGATGGAGTATTAGATCCTGACTTAGCGCCATTACTGCTAAAGATACCCCCATATGGCTGAACAGTTGGGAAATAACACTAGAGAGACTGGGAATCCACGATCTCAGTGCCTAGACGGGCCTCCAATTCGGTCGCTTGATGTGTCAGTCTCCCTCTTCGGCCAAGTTGGAGGTTGATTGACCTTGGTCACCCCGCCACACCTATTGCTCTTGAGGGTTGTACATCCATCGCACCCCGAACAAGTCAGTACAAGTTGCCCGTTCGTTGATTTCGTCAGGGTGCCTCTATTCAGACTTAGGGCTACCCGGCACGCTGTCGTTTGGGTTAGCTGTTGGTCCAACGGGTTGCGGCGGATCAGTGATCTCTTCGCTTCGGTTCCATTCGCGCCAGATCAAACGGTGTACCGGAATGAGGCGGGGAATGTCGCGAAGTCCAGGAAGAAACGGGACTGCCAAGAGCAGCAGTGTCGCAATGCCAGTGAGGTAGACGGCGATCAAGTCCACGTTGGCCGAACTTGTAAACCCTGGTACCTGGTACCAAAGCTGGTAGAGCCAGAGCCATGGTTGCCCGGGATAGCTGCCTGTCTCGTTCATCACGCCCCACTGGTCGCCGGTGAGATGTTGGGCCGTGGCGATTGAGGAGAAGTAGTTCCCATCTTCCAAAAAGAGGAGTGGCTTAGTGAAATCGCTGCCGTAGAAAGGGTGTTGGGCGAGAAGGTCAGCATCAACTGCGCCCGATCGGGCCAAGGTCAATTCGGTCGCTATCAGCATCGGCACCGGTCCATCGTTGGCTCTCGGCACAACCGGCGATCCCGATCGAAAGGTGACGTGGGTTATGGCTGTGCTGTAGGCGTTGTCCCATGCTGCGCGATCTGCTGGACTGGCGGACCGGTAGGTAGCGAGTGCCCGATTGAGAGGTTCATCGGTTGGAGCGAGCACCGAGAGTGGGGACAAAACGAAAGTTTGCGCGGCGTCGATTGGTTGGCGGACCCCTGCCAGAAGCTGCCAAGAAACGATGATGCGCTGGGAACTGCCTGACGTGTGATTGTACGGCGGACCATATGTTGCGGTCTCGCTCGTGCCTGCAAGCTCACTTGCTGCGGTGGCCATGAAATCGGCCGGTGCAACCTTGGCCCAGCTGGCGACGGTCACCGGCGGCGCGTCGGGAGAAGACAACAGCGTCGCCAAGAGAACTACGAGCAAGAGTGCAATCATTGACGCGATGGTTGCCTCCTTCGCGATGTCATAGCGTCGGGTCGGACCGCGCCATGGAGCGGCATCTGCCGCCTCTGCCACTCGCCGTGCCGCTCGACCTCGTGCGGGGCGAACAGGAAGTGGATGAGAGACTCCGTGTACCCGAACGAGCAGCACGTGCGCTCCAACTATCGCGACGAGCACCACCGGAATGAGCACCACGTGCCAGAGCAGCATCTGCCCGGAGTTCATCACGTTGAAGAACGCCCCGATGCCCACCGCGTTGATCGCATCCTTACCGCTCGTCGAGATCCACTGAGAGTCAAAGTTTTGCTGGGAGAGATAGCCGGTGAAGCACTCAACGACTGATGCAAGAAAGGCAACCATGCCAGTGATCCAGGTCATCGCCCGCCGTCCTCGCCAGGCTGCCATCCAGAATTTTCCCCAGAGGTGGATGACCATGAAGGCCATGAACAGCTCAACGCTCCACAGGTGCAAACTATTGATGAAGTGCCCAACGGGATTGGTGTGCCACCAGTCCACTCCGCCGATCGCGATCGCAAACCCGGAGATGATCGCCATTCCAAGCGCAGCCATGGTGGCAACCCCGAACACGTACACCCACGAGGCAACATAGGCAGGTTGGCGATCGGGTAGGAGCTTGGAGGGTGGAAGCAATGCGAGCGCTCGATGACGGATCCTGGCCGTCCACATCTTGGAGTCGGCGCGCTCTTCGTCGGTCACGATTGCGGGTTCCGGAATCGAGCCCGTCGGGTCGGATCTAAGGTCGTCTTTGCCACGGTGATGACCTGGAAAGGGAACTAGCAATGCGAGGCCGAAGATGACGACCATCACGGCGATGAGTATGAGATTTGCCACCGAAACCGTAAAGATCGACCAGTGGAGGTACCTGCCAGGCGGATCGATTGAATAGCCCGTCCATCCCCATGAACGCAATCCGGGGGCTGGAGAATCATCAACAGCCTTGGAAAAGATTCCGGCACTACAGACGCACGCGCACCATGCAAGGAATACGACTCCAACGCTGGCTTGCATTCGGTCGCGACGCCGGTCATTCTCCAAGCCGATATCGGGATGAAGCCAAGCTCTTAGCGCACCCTTTGCAAGATCTGCACTTACCTGCCATCCCGATCCACTCTCTGATAAGACAAGTATCATCTCCTCCCTGTATCGTTCGCGGAATCGCAGTGGATAGGCGGCGAGCAGTACCTGGTTTAGACGCGACGCACTCACGCAAAGCCCCAAGCCAGATTCGGCGCTAGCCGACGAATGCGCTCCGAGCTACGCGCAGTGAACCTCTCCATCGACGTCAACTGTTCGCTCAGAATCTCAATGCCACGTGAGGTGAGTTGATACGGGCGACGTCGCGCATCTTCTGCCTCAAGACGCTCGATCAAGCCTCGAGACTCGAGTCGCGCGATGACGCCGTAGAGAGTCCCTGGACCAAGAGGTGACTCCGATGTGTCACGTAAATCGGCCAAGATCGCCAAGCCATGTTTCGGACCATCGGCGAGGCTGCTGAGAACGAGCAAACCGGGTTCACTCCACTTTGGGTCCTCGGCACTTCGTGGCATATGCGACTCCTCGCTCAAATATGTATGTTGTACATAAGTATGTTCTACATAATGTTTGAGCGCAAGTCATCGGGTTCTTGTCCGACGCACTTGGCGGCAATCGCGCACCATCACGACGAGCAGATTGCCACCCTAAGATTCACATTTGACGCCGTCGTAGGTGAACCTAATTTCGTCGAGTACCGACTTAGCATGAGCAGATGCTAAGCCCCTCTCAACGATCTTGGATTGATCACCACCTGATTGCAAAACGCACACTTGAGGTCGGTAAGATCGACTTTGCCCCGGTCCATAAGCAGCCGAACACCGCATTGGTTCTGGTTGCGGCGGCAGTTTCGCTGCTCGGATCTTTGGGGGCCGATGCTCTTCTCGTCGTGGTGAGCACCAAGATCTTTCCCTCGATTCGCGGCTACTCACACTTCCAGTTCTTTGACTATGCGAAGCTGACGACGGTCGGCGTGCTCGTGGCCTGCGCGGCTTGGCCGATCGTAACCCGAATCTCATCAAGCCCACGATGGGTGTTTTTGCGGATGGCTGTTCTCGTCACGTTGGTCCTCTTTCTCCCCGATTTTTATATCTTGGTCAAGGGTCAACCTGTAAAAGCTGTTGGCGTCCTGATTGTGATGCACCTCGCGATCGCTCTCGTCACCTATAACGCGCTCGTGCACATCGCTTCAACGAAACCGATCGCTAAATCGCAATTGAGTAACGTCTAAATCGCACTGCTCCGTTTCGATCTCGTCATGAGCTAGGAGCGACAGCAGGAATTGACTCGGTGAGATCACTGGATGATGATCCGACCCAGGCAGTGAATTTTCCTGCCGGGACAAGAAATCTCCCGGTCTGAAAGGACTCGAATGATGATCGCTTGAGAGAGAGCGTGACGATTTTCGTTTCCCCGGGCGTGAGCTCTACTCGCGAGAAGGCTCGTAATTGAAAGGGGGGCTCTCCATCATCTGGCGGATAGCTAAGAAAACATTCGACAACGTCGATGCCAGATCGGCCCCCAGTGTTCGTGACAGAGAGACTGATGTTGTCTCGCGAAGAGGTCGGTTGAAGATGAAGAGATCCAAGGCGAAATGAGGTGTACGAGAGGCCGAATCCAAAAGGGAATAGCGGTGTTACTGCATTTGTCTGAAACCATCGGTACCCGATATCAAGACCCTCGCTATAGGTCGCTGTCCCCTTCGTTCCTGGCCACTGTCCAGAGTTGGCTGTAGGCACATCAGAGTTTGAGGGAGGAAAGGTCACCGGCAACCGTCCTGATGGGTTGACCGTTCCGAAGAGGACCTTCGCTGTAGCTCGTCCATCCTCCTCGCCGGGGTACCAAGCCTCAAGCACGGCGGATGATCCGGATAACCAAGGCATAAGAACTGCACCACCGGTGTTGAGAACGACAACGGTACGTGAGTTAGCGCGCTCAACGGCCTTTATGAGTTCGTCGCTATCGCCAGGAAGCGAAAGGTTTGTACGATCAACTCCCTCACTGTTGTAATCATTTACAAAGACCACAGCAATATGCGACTTGCGAGCGGCTCGCACCGCACGATCGATCGCTGGGGAGACGTCTCGCCAACGCAGCTGCGGAACGGTCGGTCCTGTTTGGAACCAATCAAGTTCAAATCGATAGTGATGCCCAGCGATGAGGTGTTTTGCCACGATCGATGTGCTGTGACCATGCAGACCCCGATAGGAGATCACTTGATGACCGTCGATCGAGAGCCAGGTATCGCCATTCTGCGTAAGTGAAAGGTCATAGAGGCCTGTTCGTGGTGGGACAATGACCGCTCGCCAAACCGACCATGGATATGGCCCCGTTTGAGGATGATCAGCCGTTTGAACCTCTGGTGTGGCACCGGAATGAGAGATGATTCCAAGATCGGTGACTCCACGGTTTCGGTTTTTAGAATTCAACATTGACGGAGATAGCGGTAGTGGTTTTCCCGATGCGTAAGCACTGAGTGGGATCTCGGAGAGTGGGAATACCTCAGGTCCGCCAGGTGCATAGTTGATCTTGGTGCGCGAGGAGACGAAGCGTTTAATTGCACTGAGAGGGCTGGAGACGAATGGCGGTTCAACCCATGCACTTCCGTGACCCGCAGAACTTGGGTGTGCTCCTGCATCCACACCGATCACGGCAATCGAGCTAATTCGTCGAGGTAGGGGAAGAAGACCAGAATTTCTCAGCAGGACCATGGAGCTCTCCGCGGCGTGAAGAGCGAAGTTCGCATGTTGAGCTGTTGTAACGATCTTGTTGGGCGTCTCAGGGCGCGGATGATCGACTAGGCGAAATCTGAACATCTGCGTGAGCACTCGTCGTACCGCATTGTTCAATGCTCGGATCGAAAGTTGATGACCTGCCACGAGGGAGACAATGGTCGACGGTTTCACCGGTTTTACCATTGACATACCGGCGTTAATTGCAGCAGGAATACTCCTTACTGAATCGAGGTCGGAGCGGACGAAAGCCGGACTCTTCCATATCCCGTAGAGCTTTTTGTAGAGCGATGTTGTAGCACAATCATCCACCCCGTTCAATGAACCGTAGGCACACATCACCGAGGCGACATGTGCCTCGTTTACAGCAGTTTCGAACGGTGCAAGGTAGAGCTCTTCGAGGGCTCGCTCTCCAACATGCTGGTTGAGAAGCAACCGGGCGGTCTCTTGGTTGTAAGCGGTAAAGTGCTTCGCCTCAGCCATCACGCGATTTGACTGAATTCCCTCAATATCTGCATCGCCCATCTGCGATACGAGGTACGGGTCCTCGCCGTATCCTTCGAACGCTCGGCCGCTTTCAGGAACGCGGAGAAGGTTGAGATTCGGTCCTTGCACCACGTCGATCCCTTTTCCGCGTGCCTCGTTTCCAAGTACCTTGCCGTACTGATACGCAAGCGATGGATCAAAACTGGCGGCGATTCCGAGGGAAGAGGGAAGTTGGGATACACCCTTGTCGCCGTATGCGATTCCATTTGGTCCATCTTGCAAGGTGATTGCAGGGATGCATAGGCGAGGTACCCCAGAATTCTTATTCTGATATCCGTCCTTTGCACTTAGTACGACGAATGCAGCCTTCTCGACCAGTGTCATTCTGACGAGAACCTCACGTGCAAGGCTCTCAGGTGTCGAGCGAGCATTCACTGATGATTCTGCCCACGGACATGCAGGCTTAGTTACGGTGTGCTGGGTCACTTGGCGCGGTGGGTGTCTTGGTACATCTCGATGAGCGTTGACTGTCGCACTCGACGAAGACCCAAGACTTACGACCGCAACAAGCGCTGTAGCACAACTCACAGACCAAACGTGCATTGGGCTACTCGACGCCTTTGGATGCTGTGGGAGACGAACCGAAGTAGAGATCGGTGCTTTCGGCCTCTGAGTCTCCACGGAGGGCACTTCTGTTTTGGTTCCATGAGCCGCATGCGTGAGCTGAAGCCATGGGAGAACCCGCCTGCCGATCATCTTGCCAAGGTCCTCATGATCTAGTCGACGTGACATCAGCGCTTTTCGCAATGAATCGTCGAGCCGCCGCCAGTCTTAGCATCGATTGCTCGGGCATTGTCCGCGGTTTTCTTCATCTACTTGACGTACTCGGTCTGAAGTTGACCCGATAGGGAGCACTACAAAGGGTATTAGACGTTACCTCTTGTGCTGCTCGAGTAAGAAAACCACAGTCGGCGAGAGATTCCTAAAGAGGGTCCGATCTCCCGATGTGATTGAACTACAAGGTACCGAGGAGGTTTCTCGCTCACAAGGGCTGGTGCCAGGCACAGACTGCAATCAGCTTCACACTCAAATGTTTTGGCTTGGTTCCTGTTGAGGACCATGTTTGTCGGTTGTACTCGGTTGTTCCACGTCACTTTGAGAAGAGCACGAGCGCTAAGGTTCCTTTGACCCAACTTATGCGGGAGCTCGAGATTCGGGCTGAGAGGGCACAGATCCAGTGCCGACCGCCATACCTGATCCGGATAATGCCGGCGGAGGGAGACATATGAAGACCCGCGTGGATTATGGCGCGTTCCGAGTCGAGACCCGAGGGATCGATTACGTCCCCCAGTCGAACCGCCCACTAACACCTCGAGGACTCGCCGGCCTTTGGGCGGGTGCAAGTTTCAATATTGAATATGTCGTGTGGGGAGCGTTGGCAGCGAGTTTTGGGCTGAGCTTTTTCCAGGCAGTCGTAGTTATTGTTCTCGGTAATCTCGCCTGGATCTTGACTGGACTTGCGAGCCTGCAGGGACCAGCCGCGGGTACAACAGCCTTCGGAGTGGGCCGTGCGGTATTCGGCCCGCGTCCAAACAGACTCCTTGCTGGCCTCAACTGGTTGACCCAGGTGGGATTCGAAACTTTGGGTCTATCGCTCGTGGTGCTCTCTGCGCTGGCGTTGACCCGAGAGGCAGGCGGCCATCCGAGCACACTTATGAAGT
>CAIVND010000254.1 GCA_903907185.1 uncultured Acidimicrobiaceae bacterium | reverse complement strand
TACGCCAGGCGTAAAACCGATTCCCTTTGAAGCCTTGATCTGAACAGACGCCCCGGTCCGCGGGTTGCGGCCTTTGCGTGCTTTGCGTTGGCGAAGCTTAAAAGTTCCGAATCCAGTAATACGCACCACCTCACCCGAGCGAACACTCGAGGTGATCTCATAACTAAGTGCATTAATTGCAGCATCAGCCTGACGGCGCGAAATTCCAGCATCGTTGCTAATCGCTTCGATTAGCTCTGCTCTGTTCACTCATTCCTCCATAACATCGGGTAGTTGTTCAGCTTTTCAAGAACTGCCGAACAACATTTTTCGGCCCCCTTGATTCGCTAGGTGTAAAGGATAACCAGTAAGTGCAGGTAACAAGGTGTCATTAGGTGTTTTTGACGCGCATCTATCGCTCGTAACGACAGAAAATACATTGCACAATTTACAGAGTTCGCGACGACAACAGGTAGTTCATTCGGTAGACGCACAATCTAAAAACATCACCGATGCAAAAACAACATTACCGAATTTCATGTTCAGACAAGAAAAGCTGATTGTTAAAAAATGCCCATTGAGCAGCACTTTTCACAGATATATCTTGGAGTTACCAAGAGCGGTGCACTGTGGTGTCAACCGGAGATCTGCGCACTTATTCTTGGTCCTCCGCGCTCTGGCAAGACGACATCGATCATCATTCCAAATGTTTTGATGTCGTCTGGAAGTGTGATTTCCATCTCAACAAAATTTGATGTTCTCGATGCAACTTTTCACCATCGTCAACGTCTTGGTCCAACTTTTCTCTTCGATCCAACAGATGCACGTACACCACCACCACCGGGCGTTGAACGAGTTGGTTGGTCACCACTTCTCGAGTCAATGTCATGGGAACGAGCGGTACTCAGCGCAGAATCGATGGTCGGTGCATCAGTCGGTGCGCGCGCTCGCGATGGTTCACATTGGCTTGAGCGCGCGAGCGCTTTGCTCGCAACGCTCTTTCATGCGGCTGCAATCGATGACCGGCCGATGGAACATGTCGTAGCTTGCGTAAACCGTCATGAGGCAGATGAGTTCATCGCTGTTCTCGCAAGACGAGATGCGAATCTGGCCCTCGATCTATTGATGGGCATTAAGGAGACCGATGCGCGAGAGCAGAGCAGCATCTGGTCAACGGCCTCAGGGATACTCGCCGCCTATCGAACCCAAGGTGCTCTCTCGAGTACCAAATTGAGCCCCCTTGACTGGGCACAGTTTGTGAACCGACCGAGCACGCTCTACGTCGCCTCCCCGGCCGACCAGCAACAACACATTGCCCCATTAATTGCTGGCCTTCTGCGTGATCTGCGTTCTTACTGTTACTCCCGGACCAACCAAGCGGGGGCGCAGGCCTCAAATGTGCTGCTGATCTTGGACGAACTCGCAAATATTGCTCCACTTCATGACCTTCCAGCACTGATCGCCGAGGGCGCAAGTCAAGGGATCGTCACCCTTGCGAGCCTGCAAGATCTCTCCCAGGCCAGGGCTCGGTGGGGCGTCGCCGGCGACGGATTCCTCTCGCTTTTTGGTGCCAAGATCATCCTTGGTGGCATCGGAGACCGGGCGACGCTTAGCGACCTATCGATCTTGGCGGGCGATCACTACGTAACGAGCAGGTCCTCAGGAAGACATCGCCGACTTACCCGTTGGGTCTCCTCGAATACTCATGCCGGACCAGTTCGAGAGCCGCGCCTTTCACCAAGCCAGATCGCAAACCCCGGACCATGGAGGGCGACGGCGGTAATCGGCGCCTCCCCCTACCACTGCAGCCTTACTCCCTATCACCTGGCGTAGCTCAACGATGCTGGGTCTCTTTCCTCGAGGCTCTGCTTGTTGGGAGCGCAATCGATGCCGAACGATGAACCGTTTCTGCTCCGAGCCTTTTCATGAATGAGCGTCTGTCTCGGCGTGCGATGATCCGCGCGGGGACCAAACGGCCAAAGC
Source organism: uncultured Acidimicrobiaceae bacterium (assembly GCA_903907185.1). Taxonomy (GTDB): domain Bacteria; phylum Actinomycetota; class Acidimicrobiia; order Acidimicrobiales; family Bog-793; genus CAIVND01. Next base: position 15,524 of record CAIVND010000254.1, on the reverse strand, counting down.
TCTGTTGGCTTGGCAAGCGAGTGACGCTCTATCGCATCGGCGACGTGATCTTCGAGGTCAGTGATCCGCACACCGTTCGGCAGTTCATCGACCACAGCGCGAAGCAGAGTGGTCATCGCAGGTCGAGTGTTGAGTGTCCCTCCGACACGATCGATCGTCTCCGCGACCGGAGACACCTCGACAGGGAACTTGGGAGTGTGACTCTCGGTGACCTCTCGAAGCCGCGTCGCGGAGATGCCTGCAAGAAAAGAACGATCGAGCCAACGATTAGCGAGCTCCTCATAGGACGACGAGTGCTCTCGTGGCTTTCGACTCTGCTTCGCGCTAATCGCCGTTGCATAGTTACTGGAGTAGCCACTCGTTGCGAGATCGGCCAAGATCTCTCCCTGTCGACGCGAGAAGGCACTCACCATCGCTTGGCTAAATCCCTCGAGGTCATACCAACCATGACGACGGGCCGTCCAGCGAACACCGAGTGAACGGGTCATCTCGTTTCGTAGATTCGATCGGTAGAGCGCCCCCAAAAGCCCGCAGTGAAAGAACAGTGGAGCTGCATGGAACGCGGACCATGAGGTGGCTGACTCGGATGTAAGTGAACTCTTGTGCGCAAGATTCATGATGAGAAGGTGGCTGTGCAGGTGTGGATCGAGTGACCGACTCAAACGATGCTCGAACACCGCGGCGCCAAAGATGGAACCCCGAGTTTGAGTTCGCACGCCATCTTTCGATTGGCGCACGCGAACAAGTCGCCGGTCAATAAATGCCATGGACTCCTCCACACTCTTGCGATGAGCGAGCATGATCTGGTCACGAACCTCCTCGCTACCAAGCGCGTGCAACAGACTGACCGTCTTTGGGGCAGCAAAGGTCGCGTCGGTTGCTGCATAGGTGACACTCGCCTGGTAGCGATTGAGCAATAGATTGCTGGTCGGGTGTCGACCAGAGCCAATGAGGTACAGATCAGCCGCTCGAACATCACCGCCGAGCCCAAAGGATGCTGGACCACTCCCAAGCCAATAGCCATCACGTTCAGCAAAGGGGTCCTTCGAAATCGACTTCGTGACATTGAGGTAGTAGTCAAGCCGTTCAGGTCGCACCTGGCAGAGTCGGAGCATGCCGGCAGCGTACGAACCGAAAAACCTTGCGACCTACCGCTCCACCCGTTCGCGAGCGTCAACGATCGTTGAACGCGTCAGTAGCGACCAAGCGCGTCCGTCGCCGCGTCGGCCTTTGCACTTCGAAGTGCGGGTGGTGATATCACCTGTGCACCAGCTCCGAGTCGGAGAAGGAGTCGACCCAACCATTCGGGGTCGCCGACCGAGACCACGGCAAGGACGCGATCGTCATCGATCGCGAGCAGTGGATCGTCTACCAACGGCTCAAGAAAGTACCGATGAGAGGCACCGGCAACGATGACCGCCTGGGTGGTGTCTTCGCTCTCGACGAACGCTCGTGAGCCAAGAAACTCGGTCGGTAGTGTTCTTGTCTCGCCCGGTTCATCGGTGACGCGGACGGCGACAATGTTTGTTACCGCAAATCGACGCCAATCATCTGCCTCACGACAGAACGCGTCGAGGTAAAACCTCCCCTCGCGAAAGGGCACCGCATAGGGCTCCACTCGACGGACCTGTGCATTTGTCTGACCCGAAGCGAGATAGTCGATCTCAATCACTTTGTTGGTCGCTGCTGATCGTCGCAGCTCCTCAAGAAGCGGAGGAATCGTGACCTCCACATGAACATGGTGCTCTCCCAGTACCGACTCGAGCTTTGCAAGTCCGGTTGCGAGCGGACTGTTCGGGGTAACGCCCTCAACTTGGAGCAAGGTCCGTGCTGCTGCCGCGAGGGCAAATCCCTCATCTGGTGTGAGTCGCAGTGGTCGCTCGAGTGACTCCAGTTGGTTGACGTAGACCTCATCGTCGATGATGATCACCTCGAGCAGCTCGTCAGGGGTATAGGGCGGTCGACCGAAACACGCAGCGAGTTCGAGCTCCGCTGTCACCGTCTGCTCGTCGATGCCAAAGCGCGAGGCGAGCTCGGGGATTGTCGCAGCGCCCTCGTTCGCGAGGAAGGTCAGCATCGCGATCATCCGACGCAGACGCGCCCCAGCATCGAGTGCCGAACGTACCGATCGTTGTGGCGATCCGCTGGATCGAACGCTTCCGCTGCGGGGCACCTCCGGGAATGCTGAAGCATCAGGTGGTGCCTCTGCAGCGAGAAGACGAAGTCGGTCGATGATCTGGTCACGGAGTGCCACTGGAGCGAGTACCTCGGCTGCACTACCGAGACCAAGGATCCAGGAGATAACCGCCTCCTCGTCCGCGATGGGAAAGACCACCTTTGCCCGACCCTCTTCATCGCGTGCGAGCACAACGTCCTGGCCGATGACCTCGATAACCGAGGCCGTCGCGCTTGGGTCGACCAGAAGCTCAAGCAGCGTCCGAGGCTCTGCGGTCTCGTCGGCGTCGATCGATGACCGGAGTGAGAAGGCAATCTCCTGCGCAAAATTTGGGTGATCGCTCGGCTCGAAGGCATCTGGCTCACCCACACCGATCGCGCCTTGAATGCGGTCCACACGAAATGTTCTGATCACGCCAACTAATCCAGTGACACCCTCTGGGTGATTTCTTCCAATGAGATACCAGTGACCGGAACGAAAATAGAGCGATCCTGGCTCGATCGTCCGTTTCGTGCCGTGATAGGTGAAGGTGACCACCGATCGTTGCTGGACCGCTACCCCGAGCGTGCCAAGGGCGGCCTCTCGTGGAAGCTCCATGACCGCGGGCAGCGCCGACTCGGGATCTGCGCCGATCTTCACGGCGATCTCTGCATGCACGGTGCCCTCAAAGCGAACGCTCGCGAGGGCCAAACGGAGGGCTTTTCGCTCAGAATCGCTGAGGCTGAGGTCGGGAAGATAGTAGTCAGCTGCTAGAATTTGATATCCATCTTGGGCAGAGCTGTTCGGTGCACTAACGGTGATGTGAATCCCGCTATCGCGTAGCGTCTTTTTGTCACGCTCGAAACTCGTGCGACGTGCCTCCTCCTCGGTTGGATAACCCGGAACCATGGAGGCGATCTGCACCAATGTGAGCGGCTCCTTAGCATTAAGAAGGACGAACAGCAGATCGGCTACACGCTCAATTTTTTCAACACGACGGGACATGGCCCCCAATCTATGTCGCCGTCCATTTGCCCTAACACTTTTTTTTACCCCCGATAAAGATCAACGAAGGATAGGAACCCCCTGTGGCTACGAGGAATCAACTACGCAACGTCGCGATCATCGCCCACGTTGACCATGGGAAGACCACGCTGGTCGATGCAATGATGAGCCTTGCCGGCACCTACCATGAGCACGCAGAGGTCGTCGACCGCGCGATGGACTCCATGGAACTTGAGCGCGAACGGGGAATCACCATCCTCGCGAAGCAGGCCTCGTTCATGTTTGGCGATCGCCAACTCATTGTCGTCGACACCCCAGGCCACGCTGACTTTGGTGGAGAGGTTGAACGAGCACTTGCCATGGTCGATGGTGCCATGTTGCTCGTGGACGCGGCAGAGGGTCCTCGTCCACAGACCCGGTTCGTACTGCGCAAGGCCTTCGAATCGGGCCTCCCGATCGTCCCGGTCATCAACAAGGTGGACCGTCCAGACTCTCGCATCGCCGAGGTCATGGAGGAGCTCTATGAACTGTTCTTCGATCTTGAGGCACCAGAATCGCAGTTTGAGGTCCCCTTCCTCTTCGGAAGCGCCCGAGATGGGTGGCTCTCACTCGAACAGCCCGATGGCCCCGTCACGGAGCGACCCGAGGGCGCCTCACTTGCACCGCTGATCGATCAGCTCTTTACCTACCTTCCCGCACCGGAGTACACCGAGGGTCACTCGCTCCAAGCATTAGTGACGAACCTCGATGCCTCGCCCTATCTCGGCCGCCTCGCGCTGTGTCGGGTGGTTGAGGGCACGATCAAGCGTGGACAGCAACTCGCATGGTGTCGCACCGATGGAACGATCGTGAAGACAAAGGCAGCAGAGCTCCTCGTTGCCGTTGGACTTGAACGAGTTCCGACCGAATCTGCTGGTCCGGGAGAGATCGTTGCCGTCGCGGGCATCGACGAGATCAACGTCGGCGACTCGCTGTGTGATCCCGAAAATCCCGAGCCGCTTCCCGCTCTTGTTGTCGATGAGCCGAGTCTGTCGATGACCATTGGTATCAATAACTCCCCCGTCGCTGGACGTGAGGGATCCAAGCTCACGGCACGGCTCCTCAAGGGACGCCTCGAGAACGAGGCACTGGGTAACGTTGCACTTCGCATCTTGCCCACCGAACGGTCAGATACCTACGAGGTGCAGGGTCGAGGAGAGCTCGCTCTCGCCGTCCTCGTCGAGATCATGCGCCGTGAGGGATTTGAACTCACCGTCGGCAAGCCAGAGGTACTCACCAAGACCATCGATGGCGTTCTCTCCGAGCCCGTCGAGCGACTTTCGATCGAAGTTCCCGAGGAACACCTTGGGGCGATCACCCAGCTCCTCGCGAAGCGCAAGGCCAAGGTCGAAAAGATGGTCCACCACGGCACCGGATGGGTGCACCTTGAGCACCTGATCCCCGCTCGTGGTCTCATCGGTATCCGTGGCGAGGTACTTACCCAGACTCGCGGCACCGCACAGCTCAGTCATGCCTTTGACTCCTTCGCCCCTTGGTACGGAGAGATCCGGACCCGCACCGCTGGCAGCATGGTCGCTGACCGTACGGGCCCGACGACCGCCTATGCACTTTCGGCCCTCTCTGAACGCGGCACGATGTTCGTTGGACCGGGTGAAGAGGTCTACGAGGGCATGGTCGTTGGCGAGAACAGCCGCTCCGATGAGATGGATGTCAATCCAACCAAGGAAAAGAAGTTGACCAACATGCGCTCGTCGGCAGCCGATGAACTCGTACGACTGCAGCCACACCGAGAACTCACCCTTGAACTCGCGCTCGAGCAGGCCGATGAGACCGAGTGTGTCGAGGTAACTCCAACGACGGTTCGACTCCGCAAGATCACCCTCAGCGCCCAAGAGCGTGCCAAACACCGCAAGCGCACTGGCGACTGATCTTTCCTGGCCAGATGCCCATCGATCAGACCTCGATGTTGGGTCTGTTAATGCGCCTGCGTTGAGGTTGTCGTCGTTGTCACGGGGAGCGACGATGTCGTTGTTGGCAGCGGCAAAGTAGTCGTTGGCGTTGTTGGCAGCGTCGTAGAGGGAATGGTGGCTGGCACGGCAGTTGATGCGGCTCGCACTCGAGTGACCGAACCAACCGCAAACCAATCAGAGTTGAGGCCCATCGCTGCGGCGAAGGCATTCGCACTAACGGTCTTCGTTGCTCGCTTGCCGCGCAGAACGATCTTCAGTGCCCGTCCTCCATTTTTTCCGAGTCCATTGCGAGCACTGATATGGACGGTGAGCAGCCGACCGATCGATCGGTAGTGCCCTTGTATCTGTACTCCGGTAAGTGTGATCCGCCAGGTGTGATTTGGATTGCACTGCGTCGGCGAGCCAGGAACAACACAGACATCGCCAAGATCACGAACTGCGGGAAAGGCTCCAGGTGCGGTGTAGCCACCCGATGAGGCATAAAAGCGAGTGTCAGCGACCTTTGTGGGCGTTGTTGGAACGACGCGCACCTCACCGGCCGTCTTTGTCACGGCCAAGGTGGTAAGCACCGTCTCATAGGTAGCTCCGGAGTAGACCTGACAGCTCGTAGTGTCACAGATACTCGCGTAGCCGTTCCATCCCCCATTTTGGATGTAGGCCATGACATAACCACGCGCCGCTACCGCCTGTGCTTCAAGCGCCTGAAAGCCCCAGGGCTCTCCCTGAGGTGCGCCGAGCAACGAACCATCATTTCCCCACGAAGCCGGTGACTCTGAGGGAACTACCCCATCGAGGTAGGACTCGAGTGGCAGAAGATTGAGTGTGCGCTCATAACCGGACCGGTTGTAGCCCTCGATTGTGCCACGAACCGATTCGTCGACCCCATCATGTCGACAGAGCACCAAAAGCTTTGAAACGGTCGTCGCTGGCGTGACTGAGGCGACCACAGGATTGATTAAACCGGTCGCCACTGGAGGCGTCGTGGTTGGTGCCAACGCGGCGGTGGCACAGGTTGGCGCCTCGTAGGCGTTCCAAGTTCCATCCGCGTTTAGCCGAAGATCGATGGCGCTCCCAGCGGGAACGGAAAGGCTCGTTGGCGCAGGCGGCACCGTTGTGGTGGGAGCAAGTGTCGTTGTCGGAACGAGCGTCGTCGTTGAGCCTGGCAACGTTGTCGTCGTTGTCGCAGGCAACGTCGTTGTTGTCGTCGTTGTCGTTGTTGAAATGACTGGCGCTCCACCTTGGGAGGTCACACTGAATGTCGTTGACGCGGTCACGATCGGGTCGTAGCCCGTGGTCTGCGCTTGGTTCATATTCTCGTTGACGAGCACACTGACCGTTGGATTTTCCGGTTGACCGGTGGTCGCGAGATCCCGAGCGACCGTCCCTCCGTAGTAGCGGTTCAAGATCCGCTCATAGCCGAAGTGATACCGAACCGCGTAGCCAAACGCTCCCCACTGGCCAAGTCCAACACCCGGTCCCCATCCATGACCGACCAACGTGACGTTCGTGATTCGTCGGAGGTGACTCGCTGTCGCACCAGATGCTCCGTCGACAACAGAGCTGGTAGTGACAAGTAGGGCGAAGGCCCCCGCGACAACGCAGCGACGTGACCAAGTTGGCGTGAAGTTCTTCAAATGCAGGTTGAAGAGGCTCACGATGGTTTCATGCTAGGGGCTAACCCGAAAACTATGGGGTCACGAGCTAGGCGAGAAGCGAGGTTGCCATTGCAAAAGCAGAGCGAAATGCCTCCTCAGCGCTCTCGAGGGTAAAGGTCGCCGCCCGAATTCTTCCGCGTGATTTCAACGCTTCAATCAACTCCGGTTTCATGAAAAGTTCATGCACAACCGAGGCGACAAAATCGGGATCCTTTTGGGAAAGCACGATCCCAGCGTCACCGACGGTGTCGGGAACTGCGGCAGCGCCATAGGCAACGACGGGAAGACCGCGCGCCATCGCCTCAGCAATTGGCGCGCAAAATCCCTCATGATTTGAGAGACAGACGAAGACATCGCAGAGCTCGTAGTACGCCGCAAGTTCGCTGGTCGTTACCGATCCGGTCAGGGTAATCGAATCACCAAGCCCAATCTTTTCGATGAACCGACGAAGCGCCTCGCGATAGGCGCTTCCCATTTCGCGCCCAACAAGGTGCAGTCGGGCGTTGTGGTCATAGAGCGCTCGGTAACGCGCGAAGGCCATGATGATTTCGTGCTGTGCCTTGTGCGGCGCCAGCTGTCCGACAAACAGCCAGTCATGACCAGGTTGAGAATCAAAGCGATCGATGGTGGCCGCGTCCGGTTTATCGGTGATCGCGCCCGCAGCAACTAACACCGGCACAACTTCGGCGTAACGATAACCACAGTCACGCAGTTCGCTCGCGTTATAGGCAGAGTCAGCGATCGCAAAATCAACGATCGGTGCCAACTTCGCGAGCTGAGTCCGGCCAAGTCTTGTCTCCTCACCAAGCGGTGGGATCCAACGTTCCACGAACTCTGCCGGGGTGATGTTGTGGTAATCCAACAGCTTGATCCCCGAGTGTTGTGCAAATACCTCAGCCGCAGGACTACCGATCGAGCTCTGATAGATCACCCAGTGACCGGTGCCCCCTTCGGAACGAAACTCGCCAAGAGGTCGTACCCGACCCTCTACCCCAGGACCAAGGACCAGGGCGTAGATCGTAGAGAGATAGCCCATCTCTTGCAGGAGACGCTGGACATTGAAGGCATGGTTTGAGACCGCATCGTGTTCAACGATCGAGGGAATGATCTGATCAACCCGTGTTGGCGTTGCACCACTCATCGTTGGCCTCCGGCCCGAAGGATGCGACGAGCCATCCGCTTTGCGAGCGGTCGAAGTGAACGAGGGACTACGGTTCGGAGCAATTTGCGCAGCATCATCGATCGACCAAGGGGATCAGGGCGCCGAAGTGCTTGGCGGGCACAGCGCTCAAAGGTCTCACGCAGGTAAGTGCTAGGAGCTGGTGGCTGAACAGCAGCGCCACGCTCGGCCCGATCGATCAGATCGCTAATCGCACTCTCGACCTCATTATTGGTAATGAGCTTGACCTTTTCTCGCCATCCAAACGCTACGCGTCGATGCTGGTGACATCGCTATCCATCTCCGTCCGCATCGGCATGGAGATCAGACCTGACTCCTGTCCAACATTCATCACCTCAAAGACCGCACCCGGAACCGCGAAGGCAAGATACTGACCATGTGCATCACGGACGTCGACGTTGGCAACGTAACTTCCATCGAGAAGCGGGACGGTGTCGAAGACAAAGGTGATGCCCGTCTTTCCCTCATCGAGAACATCACCGCCCGCCAACTCGCCACTGAGCTGAGCCGCGACGACCTCTTCCTTCTCCGTCAAGATGACCACGCCAAAACGTGCGCTCGGAATAGCCTCATGCGCAAGGATCTCAATACGCACCCGAAGTGGATCACCGGTAACGAGATAGGGACGTTCGCCAAAGCCTGGATAGTCAACCGTAAGGCTGAGGAACTCTGCCTTACGATGAACATGTTTCACCGGAGCCGTCTCGTCATCGCTCAGTTCATCATCTTCGATCTCGTCAGGCACGGAGATTCCCGCGGTAATCAGCGTCTCGCGAAAGACACGAATCGCCTCTCCGGGAGGCGCAACGATTGCCACGTTGCCGTGCTCCATGACGATGATCTCATCACAGAGTTTCCGCATCAATTCTGGAGCGTGCGAGACCACCACAATCGTGCGGCCCTCTTTTTGAAACTCCTTCACCTTGTCAAGACACTTCTCCTGAAACCGCTCATCACCAACTGCCAGCACCTCATCGATGAGGAGCACATCAGGCTCAACGTTGACGGCTACGGCAAACCCGAGTCGTACGTACATGCCGGTTGAGTAGTACTTCAGCTGGTTGTCGATGAACTGTTCAAGTTCAGCAAAGGCAACGATCTCGTCGAAACGCTTATCGATCTCCCTGCGAGATAGCCCAAGGAGCGAACCGTTGAGGTAGATGTTGTCTCGTCCTGAGAGATCTGGCTGCATACCTGCGCCGAGTTCGAGCATGGCCGCGAGCTGGCCGCGCACGATGACCTGACCCGAGCTTGGTTGGATGATCCCGGCGATGCACTTCAAGAGCGTGGATTTCCCACAGCCGTTGCGCCCAAGAATTCCCGTGGTCTTTCCCGCTTGAATCTCAAGGTTGATGTCCTTGAGCGCCCAGAACTCCTCGTAAGGCAGCTTTCCTGCGTGCAGAATGCGCTCCTTTAGCGAGGTGTACTTCTCCTGATACAGCTTGAACTGCTTCGAAACATGCTGAATCTCAATTGCACTGCTCATTGAATCGCTACAGCTCCTCGGCGAAGTTGCCCTCGATGCGACTAAACACCACAAAGGCAACGATCATCATCGCAACACCGATAAGAAAGACCCAGCCGAGCATCAGGAAATAGTAGTGATAAGGGTAGTTCGCAAGGATCGGTCCATCGCCACCATTGAGGTAGGTCGAATGAAGCGGGTTGACCTTTCCATAGATCGACCGCTGAAAGGCAAGCACGATCGGCGTGACCGGATCCGCGAGGAAGAACCAGCCAAGCAGCTTTGAGTGGTGATACACCCGGTTGTAGCTATAGATGATGGGAATACCCCAGAACCACACCTGCAAGAGCACCTCGATGAGGTGCTTCACATCGCGCAGATAGACATTCATCGCCGACAACAGGATCGAGATCGCCGTCGTCAGTAATAAAAGATCGATCATCGCAACAGGAATCAGCGGGAGATAGTTCCACGCAGGTGCATAGTGGAATCCAACCAAGAAGATGATGAGAACAATCGCTTGAAAGAAGAAGAATACGAGTGAGGTGCCGACCTGGGAGATGGCAAGGATCTCGCGCGGGAAGGAGACCTTCTTTACAATCCCCGAGTTCGCGACGATCGCGTTTACCGAACCATTCAAGGTCGCGCTGAAGAAGTTCCAGACGATCAGTCCACTAAAGAGAAAGATCGCGAAGTTCGGGATCTGGGACTTCATGAAGTACTTAAAGACGACGTAGTAGACGCCAAGTACCGCGGCGGGATTGAGCATCGACCAGAGCAGTCCAAAAAAACTGCCCTTGTACTTCACTTTGAGCTCTTTGCGGATGAGGAACATCAAGAGCTCTCGAGAGGTCCAGATCTCGACTAGTCGAGCACCAAGACGAACTCGAGAGGAGACGACGCGAGATGCGAGCTCTCCTCGGGCGGCGCCCAGACGTTCGGTTGTCGTTAACCCGTCCGACACCTCCTCGAGGGGTTCGACGAGGGGTGGCTCGGTCTGACTAACAACGTCCATGCAGCTATGACCCCTTTTCGCGACGTTGATCAACGCCGGCATCGGCACCCGGACGGTGGCTCAAATCCTAGCGGTCGAGGTTGAAGAGATGGTTGCGCCTTGTTTCATCGGTATCATGTTGCGAGTACAAGATCATCAACTGGGGAGTCGCGTGGGAGACCGGTCAAAACGACATCTGCTCCGCCGAGCACGTACCGCAGCGTCGCTTCCCGGCCGGGTCGTAGCCTGCGAGGACCGGACCTCCGCTGTCGAAGAGCATGTGGTCAAAAAGCTCGACGAGATGCGGGGCGAATTGGCCCAGCTCCGACTGCTCATTCAGGCTCAGCTCGACGCAGACGGCGATGCCACCGAGCTTATGGGTCGCCTTCTTCAGGCAGCCGATGCTCGACTCGATGCACTCGAACAGGAGCAGCCCTACCTCGCACCCCAAAGCCTCGGAACGGGCCAATCTGGCGGAACTAGCTCCGCGCTGACGTGAGCGGCACGCGTTGGCGGTAACCGAGGCGCCGATAGTTGTCGATATCTCCGCGCTACAAAGTGAAACAAGCCGAGGACGTGGGATAGCGCGCTACGCACTGGATTGGTGCATTGCACTCGAGCGAGCCCGGCCAAGTCTCGTAAGCGCCTATCTTCTCGAACCGAGCCTCGCTCCGCCCGGATCGGTGGGTGAACTCGTTGATAGTGGAAAGGTCATGCACCACTCGGCAGACCTCGTGCAGCGTGCGACGCTTTTTCATCAACTCTGCCCCTTTGACCTTGCACAACCTGCCTCGTCCCTTCTCCCTCTGCGTTATATGGGACAGCTCACGAGCGCCACGATCTACGATCTCATCCCCGCGAAAGATCTTGCGAATGAGCTCATCGATGCCGCTGAACGTCGCCGATACCGAACGCGCCTTGAGCTTGTACGTGCACTCGATCACCATTTCGTCCTCTCGTTGGGCGTTGCCCGAGATCTGACCTCGATCCTTGGTGTCGATCCCGCACGGATCAGCCTTGTCGGCGCGGCTGCTCAGGCAGCTTTTCAACCGCCGATCGATCGAAACCACGCCCAGTCTCGTGCCCAGGTGCTGCTGAGTACTCATGGGCTCAGTCGCCCCTATGTGCTCTATCCCAGTGGCTCACATCCCCGGAAGAACAATGAGCGGCTCATCGACGCCTGGTCAAAGCTGTCACCCGAGATCAAAGACCACTACCAACTGGTGATTACCGGTGCGTTCGATGAGCCGACCAAGAACCACCTCCGCCACCTTGGAGGACAAGACACCATTGTGGTTCCGGGATATCTCAACGACGTCGACCTCGTTAGCGTCGTCCAGGGAGCTGCTCTTGTGTGTTTTCCCTCACTCGCGGAGGGATACGGACTACCGGTCGTGGAGGCCATTGCCTGTGAAACGCCGGTTATCGCATCGGCCATCTCACCACTTGACGAACTCCTCCCCCTCGGTCAGCTCTTTGATCCATCTGATTCCCACCAGATTGCAGCGGCAATTACCACTGCGCTCACAAAGACCGAGCAACATCCGCACGCCGCTATCCAAAGTTGGGAGGAGGTTGGTGAACGAACAGCGCTAAGTTTCGAGCGCCTACTCGCCGCTGCAGATCGAACGAAATCTCATCGATCGCTTCGGCGAGCAAGGCCACGTATCGCGGTCATCACTCCACTGCCTCCAGCGGCTACGGGTGTCGCCCAATACAGCTACCGGTTCATCGAGGCAATGGTCGCGACCGAAAAAGTTGATGTCACCTGCTTCAGCGATGGGCCTACCCCAGATCAAACCGCACCGCCGGGAACTGTTCTCCACCGAGTTGAGGCCCTCCAGCACGTTGAATATCTCACCGGTCGATTTGATGAGGTGATCTATGTGCTCGGCAATAGTCACCATCATCTCGGAGCGTTCGCAATGTTAAAGAAGCGGCGCGGCATCGTGATGAGCCACGATGTTCGGCTCGTCAATCTCTACCGCCATGTACACGGTGATCCTGGACTTGTTCCGGGAGGTCTTGGCCGTGAGATTGAGCAGATGTATGAACATCTTCTCCCCTCATCGCTTGGCAGTGGAGGTGAGCTCAGCGAGGGCGATCTCGATCGCTATGGGCTATTAATGGCGAGAGACGTCATCGCGATGAGCGCGGCATTCTTTGTCACCTCTGCGGCTGCGGTCACGCTCGCGACGATCGACGCACAATCTGGAACAGAACATCACATCTACGCCCTCCCCTTCGCGATGGAAGAGCCACGCATTGATCTCCCCGGTTTCGAGCATTCGACCGAGAGCCGACCAGGTGCACTCGAACAGCTTCCGCTCGATCTTTGGGGACTCGCTCCGCCACCTGACGCGGTTTCTTATCTCGCTCACTTTGGCATCGTCGATCCGATCAAGCGACCTGAGCTTCTCATCGAATCAATCGCAGGGCTCAGCGAACGACCTGAACTTCGACTTGTCTTCGTCGGTCCAATCTCTGAGGTAATGAGCAAACAACTTGTTGATGTCGCGATCGAACTCGGGGTACTCGATCGTGTCGGCTTCACCGGTCCGCTTGACCCAACGAGCTACCGCGCATGGCTGAAGAGTGCACAGATCGCGATTCAGCTTCGGGCGAAGAGCAACGGTGAGGCGAGCGCGGCGGTTGGCGAGTGCCTTGCAACCTCACTTGCAACGATCGTGAGCGACACGGGCTGGTCGGGAGAGATTCCACGAGATGTCGTGCGCCATGTTCCTGTTTCAATCAGCGCTGACGAACTCGCACAAGTGGTCGCTGAACTCCTCGATGATCCTTTGCTGCGCACCGATCTCGGGCGCGCGAGTGCGCGTTACTGCGAACAGCACAGTTTTGACACAGCCGCTCGCACCATGTTGCAGCTCATCGGGGAGCACTAGCTCGCCTCGAACGGTCGGCTCGTCGGGCTAGTTGAACTGGTCGAACTATTTGGCTTTTGGCGACAACATCAACAGCTCGCGGACAATGCGAGAACATGCTGCCTTCGCCACCAGGACACCGCTCGGTCGAACCGGGCTACCCGCTGAAAAAGTCGTCGAGGTGAGTGGCCCCACACCAACAGCTCCGAGGTCGACACGAGCGCTGTTCGCACGCCGCTCCGCCCGGGTTCGCCTTCGGATCCGCTCAAGCACCTGCTCACGCAGATCAGTTGTCGTTGCGTTCGGCCATGCGTCATCGCTTCGTTCGATCGTTACGACCATGGGAACGGCGATCTCGACGCGCTCGGGATCAACTCCCGGCGCTGCGAGCATCCGCTGACGATCCTCTTCGTTCGCAACGACGATCGACGTTGCGCCCTTCCAGAGATCCGTCGTCGCGCGTCCGCCGATACCACCAGGCAGAGGGATCGGTGAGTCAAGTCGAAGGGTGACCTCGGAGAACATTCGAACAACCAGGCCAAGACTAAAGAGCGTGGCCGCGCGCACCAGTCGATTGGTCTGTTCTCCAAGGGGAAGACCAGCTTCGATACGGAGCACCAGCGCGTCGAACTTCGGTGAGAGGAGCGCTAGGCGGATCGGAAGGAGCAGATCTCGGAGGTTCCCGGTGTAGTGCGCGGCACTCCGGGGATCGGGCGAGAACACGCAAACCTCATCGCCTGTTTCACTCCGCTCAGCGGCAATGCCCGCGAGCTCTTTTGCAACAGACCCTCCAGGAGGTGGGACGGTACCGACAACGAGAACTCTCATCGGTCACCATCTGCGAACAACGTATGCAACGAGTGTTCCATCTGATCAAGGACACTCTCCCAGGTGTAGTTCGCAAGCACGTACTCTCGACCACGCTCCGCAAGCGCCGATGCGGCCTTTGGTGCCTCAGCGATAAATCGAAGACACTGAGCAAACTCAAGATCATCGTTATAGGTGAGCCCGCCCCCCGATCGCTCGCAGTGCCACGTGATGACCTCACCCTTTGCGTTCGCGATTACTGGCGTACCAGCAAGCCACGACTCCATCATCGTCCGCGAGAAACTCTCATTGACACTTGGCTGGATCATCGCCTCAGCGGCAGCAAACGCGTTTGGTAGTTCTTCGGTTGTCAAAAATCCGAGATCGATCACCCGGGAGCTGATGCCCTCGGGAACATTTGGCGCGCCAACCCCAACCGTCACGAGATCAAAGGGAAGATCGTTCCCAACGAGTGCCGCGGCAAATCCACCAAGAAGCTGACGCCAACCTTTGCCATCTTCTCGACGACCGGCGTAGAGGATAAAGGGGCGGGTCAACCCATGGCGTTCGCGAAATCCAGCGGGGTCATAGGACTTGGGAAGGTTGACCGCAGCGCCCACCACCGGATGATGCGCACTCATTCCCGGAGCGATGCGGTGTCCGAGTTGATGTTCTGGTTCAGAGAGAAACCAGATTCCCGCCGAGGCACTGATCGTCTTCGCAACAATCTTCAGATAGGCATAGGACTCATCGTGCAGGCAGGGCATGATGATCGTTTTTTCGGGAACAACTTCAGCTCCATAGATCGTCGACCAAAACAGATAAGGGGAGAGAACGATCGCGTCATAGTTTTCGTGTTTGCTCGCAAGATAGAGATACAGATCGGGAACCCGAAATCGACCGTTCACCCAGGCGACCTCCTCCCCCTCAGTCAGCTCCTCTCCACGTTGAACGCGCCGTTCAAGCTCACCGGCGAGGATCCGAGATTTTGCCCGCACCGTGGGAAACCGGCGCACCGTGATTCCGTGGTCGGTTGAGACCCCCGCCTCGAACTCGTTCTCCCAAGAAAAGTGCGAACGAGCGCAGGTGGTGAGGAGATCGACCTGATGACCCCGATCCGCAAGGCCCCATGCGGCCTCAGCCATCACCGCCTCCGAGCCGCCAACAACGCCCTCGCCGTAACGTGGTGCGACAAATGCGATCCGCAGCGACCTTGCATTCACCACCGAATCACCCGCCTCATCTGCTCGAAACTCTTGGCGTGAATCCTACGTGACGACCATTGACCAGCAGCGTCGCTTCGCCACGAAACCCCGTGCTATCGGCGAAGTGCTACGAATAGGACTTACCACTATCCTTCCGCGATGGCGCATTTGGGAAGAGATCTCAATTGTGCGTTTTTAAAGCGAGG
>CAIVND010000253.1 GCA_903907185.1 uncultured Acidimicrobiaceae bacterium | reverse complement strand
TATCTGGACTCATCCGGCCGAGGAAGAGAAGATAGTCACCCGATCGTTCACCAAACTGATAGTCCTCGGGATCGATCCCGTGATGAATCACGGAGATATTGCGGAGTGAGGAGGCTTCGGCGGCGTGGTGGTGGGAGATCGCAATGATGGGAATACGGCCATCAATCTCGCGAAAGATCGAGAGGAATGGCTCGACAAAGGGATTGTGGTTCGTTGCGACGATCGGGCCATCGTAGGCATGACGCGCATAGAGCGGACCGATCGTCGTGTGGTCATGAACGATGTCGAATCCCTCAAAGGCCCGGTAGGCACTGATCACCTGGCGCATCTCGACCACCGGACCACCGACGTGCACGCCGGGGGCCGAGTCGATCACCGATTGAACCGATACCGTGCTTGAGCTATCAGCTGTGGCAAAGAGCGTTACCTCGTGACCCTTCGCGACAAGTGCCCGGGCGAGTTGATCGATAACACTTTCGATGCCCCCGTAGCCATGCGGAGGAACAGCAACCCATGGTGGTGCAATGAGGCCGATGCGCAGAGGCTGATCGGCTCTCACCGAGGCCGGCTAGACCCGAGCCATATTTGCAAAGCGCGCATAGTTCTCGACAAAGGCCAGTTCAACCGTTCCTGTCGGGCCGCTTCGATGCTTTGCAATGATGATCTCTGCGGAGCCTCGCTTCTCAGTCTCCGGCTCATACTTCTCATCTCGATAGATAAACATAACCACATCCGCGTCCTGCTCAATCGCACCGGACTCCCGCAGGTCTGCAAGCATTGGCCGCTTATCGGCGCGAGATTCAAGCGATCGAGAGAGCTGACTCAAGGCAATGACGGGGATATCGAGCTCACGGGCCAAGATCTTGAGTCCACGACTGATCTCGGAGATCTCTACCTGCCTGCTCTCTGCGCTACCTCGGCCTGACATCAGCTGCAGATAGTCAATGACCACGAGACCGAGACCCTCACGACTTTTCATCCGCCGCGCCCGAGCCCGAATGTCCATCACCGTCACGTTTGGATTGTCATCGATGTGCAGTGGGGCAGATCCAAGGCGACTGATCGCATTGGTGATCTTGGTGTAATCCGAATCGAGAAGTCGGCCATTTCTCATCCGCGTCGCATCGACTCGAGCTTCGGAGGAGAGTACGCGCTGTGCCAGCTCCAAGTGGCTCATCTCAAGAGAGAAAAACAGCACGGGGAGTCCGTTCATTGCGGCGTATGTTGCTGCGGTCAAAGCAAGAGCAGTCTTACCCATCGATGGCCGAGCGCCTATCACTACGAGGTTGGACGGTTGCAGACCGGCGGTGAGGCGATCAAGATCGGTGAACCCGGTCGGAACACCAGTGATCTCCTCCCCGCGATCGACGAGTTGCTCCAACCGGTCAAGTGTCGCGCCAAGGAGATCAGAGATCTGGGCGACGGAGTCCACGGTGCGGCGCTGGGCAACCTCAAAGACCATCGATTCGGCTTTGTCGACCGCGGCGGTGACATCTTCGGGGAGGCTGTATCCAAGTTCAGCGATCTCATTTGCGACTCCGATAAGACGCCGGAGCAGCGCGTGCTCTTCAACGATCCCCGCATATCGAGAGGCGTTCGAGATCGCAGGGGTATTTGACTGCAACCCAACAAGGACCGCCGCACCTCCGATGTCATCGATGACACCGGCTCTTCGAAGTTCATCGGCGACCGTAACCGCATCAACAGGCTCACCGCGATTAAAGATCGAGGTGATCGAGGAGAAGATCTGTGCATGCGATGGCTTATAGAAGTCACTCGCTCCGCAACGTTCGAGTGCCGATGCGATTGCATCGCGCGACAACAACATTGCGCCAATCAGCGACTCTTCGGCATCAAGATTGTGCGGAGAGATTCGACCAGCAACCACCGCCTGAGGGCCACGCGGCTGTCGATTTCGGGCGTCGTCTTGCGTCAATGTCATGGTGGCCTCCACCCTTATGCAACGAGCTGAAAAGCGCTATCGAAAAACTCGGGATATCTCCGATGTACCTGTGGACGATGGGTGGATAACTCTCCCTCCCATGTGGATGAGTGGTGGAAATGGACATCAGTTCCGCCAACATCCTTGGCTCTTTTGCAGCCTACGGTGCGCTTGTGTCAGCGCTCAATGAGTCTGGGGATGACCAAGAGGTTGAAACATGCCCGAGGAACAGATCCAGAGCAACAAAATTGGCCGACCCACATCGGTGGATCGGCCAATTGATACCTCAAACGGTGGATCGTTAGACGCCAACAACCTCAAGGCGAATCTCAAAGACAACTTCAGGATGCAGACGGACGCCAACCTGGTGCTCACCAAGCTCTTTGATTGGATCGTGCGCAGCAAGACTGTGACGGTCGATCACCGCTCCAGACTGTGCTTCCACTGCAGCAACGATGTCGGCGGGAGTGACAGAGCCAAACAGCTTGCCCTCCTTGCCAGCCTTTGCCGCGATCGTAATAACCATCGGCACAAGCTTGGAGGCGACCGTTTGAGCGGACTCACGATCCTTCGAATCGCGAAGATCACGTGCTCGTCGCATTGAGGCGGCCTGTTCGGCGATGCCATCGGTGGCCATAATTGCTTTGCCAGTTGGAATAAGGCTATTGCGCGCAAAACCATCGGCGACACTTACCATGTCGCCGCGCTTGCCAACTCCGGCAACATCACTTCGTAGGACGACCTTCATTCTGCTGCACCTACCTCTGCGGGCTCACTGTCCACATCGTCGACATCGGTGCTCTGTGACTCACGCGATTCGACTATGACGTCACCAAGATCGATCGACTCAATTGCGGCTTCGGCGTCGGCCTCATCGTTCTTCGGGCGTGAATAGCCGCCCTCACGTGGACCCCGACCAGGACCACGTCCGCCCGGTCGCTCACTGGTAGTGCGCTGGGTATAAGGAAGAAGTGCCAACTCACGTGCCACTTTGATCGCGGTTGCGACGTCACGTTGGTGTTGCTGACAGTTTCCCGAGACGCGTCGGGCACGGATCTTTCCGCGGTCAGACATGAACTTGCGCAATACGTTGACGTCCTTGTAGTCGATCGTTGTCGCGTGCTCCTTGCAGAACATGCAGACCTTCTTCTTGATCCGACGTCCATTGTCCTTCGGGGCCCGACGGGTATTCGTCGAACGGTCTCGATCATTGTTACGCGCCATTTAAAAGGGCTCCTCATCTTCGTTATACGAAGGTGCTCCGGCCGCAGCTGCGCGGGGTGCACCACTTGCAAAGTTGTTGCCCTCATTGGGGCCTCGTCGTTCATTTTTCACAATCTGGGTCGTTGCCCACCGAAGACTTGGTCCAAGTTCGTCGGCGACAACCTCAACCTTCGAGCGCTTGTCACCCTCTTGGGTCTCCCAAGATCGTTGCTCAAGCCGGCCGGAGACGATCACTCGTGCACCACGGACCAAAGACTCACTCACGTTCTCTGCCATCTCGCGCCAACAGACGATGTCAAAAAATGAGGTGGCCTCTTCCCACTCCTGAGTCTGGCGGTTCTGCCAGCGACGATTTACCGCGAGCCCGAAGGTCGCCGTCGCCTGCCCAGCTGGAGTGAATCGAAGCTCGGGATCACGGGTGACGTTACCGACGAGCACAATTGAGTTTCCGATTGCCATTGGTGGCCTCCGTTACTTGCTGGTCGAGATTACGTGCTCGGGCTGACGCAGTACTCGATGACGGATGACGTCATCACGCAGCGAAAGCATCCGGTCGACCTCTGCGAGTACCGCTGGCTCGCCGGTTGCCTCGAGAATGACGTAATAGCCCTCGGTTCGGTGGTTGATCTCGTAGGCGAAGTTCCGCTTGCCCCAACGATCCACTCGGCCGGTCGTGCCGTCCTTTGATCGAACATACTCACCGATCTTGTCGGTGGTCTCACGGATCACCGAGTCCTCAAGCGTGGCGTCAAATATGACAACTATCTCGTATGGCCGCATCGCGGCACACCTCCTTCGGACCAACATCTTGCGATGTGGGCCCCGATTTTCGGGGCAGGGGCATAACTTGGAGAGTTCATCCTAGTCGACTGACTAAGACCTGCTCTCCGAGCTATCTCCCGACCTCCTGGTTCACATGGATATGGTCCGAGCCCAACACGGCGAGGATCAGTTCACCGTGGGGCTCGGCGAATCACCGTTATCGACCTCGCTACCGGAGTAGCTACCTCATCTGCCCCCACAGCTGCCTTTTTCTATCTGCGCGCTGTGTCACTTCGGAGCGTGGTAGCTCTCCTCATCGCTAGGAAAGGTTCCCCGACGGACCTCATCGCTGTAGCCGGAGACCGCATCGCGTGCGGCCGTGGCAAGGTCAGCGAAGTGGCGTACAAATTTCGGCGCGGGGCCGGAATTTAGCCCCAACAGATCGTGGAGTACCAGGACTTGGCCGTCCGTGTCGGGGCCCGCCCCGATACCGATCGTTGGAACATCAATTGCCTCCGTTACCGAGCGAGCAAGTTCCCGGGGAATGCCCTCGAGCACGATCGCGAAACAACCCTCAGCGGCAAGCGCCTTGGCATCAGCGAGTAGCTCCTCAGCCGCCAGCTTGTCACGCGCCTGAACCCGCATCCCGCCCATGGCATGAACCGATTGAGGAGTGAGACCGAGATGACCCATCACCGGGATCTCCGCGTCGAGGATCGCACGGATGACCGCCAGCCGCTTTCGTCCGCCCTCGAGCTTGATCGCTTGAGCGCCTGCTCGTACGAGCTCAGCAGCATTTTCTACCGCTGTTGTCGTGGTCGTGTGGTAGCTCATCCAAACCATGTCCGCTACAACAACCGCCGAGGTCTTCGCTCGAGATACCGCTCGAGTGTGGTGCGCGATGTCCGCAATGGTGACGCTCAAGGTGCTCTCGAGACCAAGAACGTTGTTGCCCACAGAGTCACCAACCAGGATCAGATCAACCCCCGCTTCGTCGACGATCCGAGCAAAAGGGGTGTCATAGGCGGTCACCATGACGATGGGTTCAGCGCCGGAACGACGTTTGGTGCGCGCGATCTGTGGGACGGTCATCGGTAAAGACATCGGGTTAACCTCCAGCTGTCCAGCGCCCTCTGGCTGCCGGCAGCGCCCCTAGCCTACCGAAACTATCTGCCAGCCCTCTTCGAAGTACCAAGTGGCGCCCTACTGCGCACGGTGTGGGAGGAAAACATTCGAACAAGATGGTTCCATCGACAATCGACACAGACCTCAACGACATAAAAGGCCACCTCATCGAGGTGCTGTCGGGCAAGCAGGCGGAGCTCTTTGACCGATCCGATCGCTCGACCAGAGGGCGGAAGGGTCCTACCGAAGCCAAAGGTCACGTGGATCAGCTTGTTTGTCTCACAGATCGGGCAATCGACCTCGGTCAATCGGCCGAGATTACGAGCGACACGCAACAACTCGGTCTGAGCGTCACAGACATCGAGTCTTGAGGCCCGACCCCGTTGATACTCCCGGACCAGCTGATCACGGGCGAGGCGGTACTCAACCTGGCCAAGACCAGTGAGATCATCAATGGTCGGGGAAGAGTCTGACGAACTACTCACGGCGACAGGGTAATGGAAACCTGCGGCGAGCCAACGATTTAATTGCAGTTCCTGACAGATCACTGCCTAATTCGTTGCACAAGTTGTAACGATTCAACATATCGATTCGATACATCTTTCTGCTATGATGGTCCATATGTTGGAATTTGCAATCCTTGGTCTCTTGAAAGAGCGGTCGATGCACGGTTACGACCTGCGTAAACGCCTCCGCGACGACTTCGGTGTGCTCGCCAACCTCTCATTTGGATCGCTCTATCCGGCACTTGGTCGTCTTGAGGCATCTGGTGCGATCCGATCCGTCGGTTCGGGCGCAGAGATGGAATCGACGACGGCCATGGTGCTCACTGGATCGCTCGGCGGTGAACGTGCTGCCACGGTCGCACGTCGAGCAACGGCGAAGGTGAAGACACTCGGCCGAACAAGCACTCGGGCACGAAAGGTCTACGAGATCACTGCCATCGGTGAGACGCTCTTTGGAAAGCTGCTTGAAGCTCCAGCCGCCAGTGACAGCGAGCGGAACTTCTCGCTCCGACTCGCCTTTGCCCGCTATCTCTCTCCTGCCGCACGGATCCGACTCCTTGAGCGCCAACGCATGGAGCTCACCGATCGACTCCACCGCTCCTCAGAGCACCTCGATCAACCAGCCCGTGCACTAGACCCGTACGAACGCTCACTCGCAGAACATGCCCGAGACGGCGTCGCTCACGATCTCTCGTGGATCGAGCGGCTCCTTGAGCGTGAGCGGACACTCACGGAGATCACCACCGATACCCAGACCAGCACCGAACAAGGCGCCTCGGGCGCACAACCTCGCGTCATGAGTGACGCAACATTCGCACACGATGGAGGCATAACCCAATGACGAATACAAAGAGTCCGATCAAGGTAGCCATTGCGGGTATCGGCAACTGTGCAAGCGCACTGATTCAGGGTGTGGAGTACTACCGAGAGGCAGACCCCGAAGAGTTTGTCCCGGGTCTCATGCACGTCGTGCTCGGTGGCTACCACGTAAGCGATATTGAGTTCGTAGCCGCGTTTGACGTTGATGCTGCAAAAGTAGGTGTCGACCTGGGTAAGGCAATTCTTGCGGGCCGAAACAACACCATCAAGTTTGCCGACGTCCCCGCACTTGGAATCAACGTCGACCGAGGACCGACCTATGACGGTCTCGGGAAGTACTACCGAACGGTGATCGACGAATCACCACTTGAGCCTGTTGATGTTGCAGCGGTCCTCAAGGCGTCAGGTGCTGAGGTGCTTGTCTCCTACCTCCCCGTTGGATCAGAGCAGGCCCAGAAGTACTACGCCGGAGAGGCGATCAAAGCGGGCGTTGCCTTTGTGAATGCCGTCCCGGTCTTCATTGCAAGCGATCCCGAGTGGGCCCAGAAGTTCACCGATGCTGGTGTACCGATCATCGGTGACGACATCAAGAGTCAGGTTGGTGCGACCATCGTTCACCGCATGCTCACTCGACTCTTTGAGGATCGTGGTTTGGTACTTGACCGTACCTATCAACTCAATGTCGGCGGGAATATGGACTTCATGAACATGCTCGAGCGCGAGCGCCTGGAGTCAAAGAAGATCTCGAAGACTCAGGCGGTGACCAGTCAGCTCGATCACAAACTCCCGGCCGACTCCGTTCACATCGGCCCGAGCGATCATGTTCCATGGCTGGAGGACCGCAAGTGGGCCTACATCCGACTTGAGGGACGCAACTTCGGGGACGTTCCGCTCAATCTTGAACTCAAGCTTGAGGTGTGGGACTCGCCGAACTCTGCTGGCGTCATCATCGATGCGGTTCGCTGCGCGAAGATCGCTCTTGATCGCAAGATCGGTGGACCACTTCTCGGCGCCTCTGCCTACTTCATGAAGTCACCGCCCGTGCAGTATCGCGACGAGGCAGCACGGCTACTCGTTGAGGAGTTTGCAGAGCTGGCGTAGCCCAATCCGGAGATCGCCAGAACTCAAAGGCTTCACCCTTGGGACTGGCTGGCCTGCCACCATTGGTCGAGGCGACGACCTGCCTCTTCTTCACCGAGCATCCCCTCTTCGAGGCGAAGCTCCAATAGGAAGCTGAGCGCCCGACCGACCTCTCGGCCGGGTGTTAGCCCAAGTCGAGCCATCACCATCTCACCGTCAAGCTCCGGTCGGATCGCGTCAAGCGCCTCGCGTTCGTTGAGATCAACAAGTCGTCGTTCAAGATCGTCCATCGCCTCAGCGAGCTCGCGCACCTTCCGTTCATTTCTTGTGGTGCAGTCCGCTCGAGTTAGTTCATTCAACTTGCCAAGCAGTGGGCCAGCGTCGCGCGCGTAACGACGAAGCGCTGAGTCGGTCCAACCCATCTGGTAGGTGTGGAACCGTAGATGAAGCTCAACGAGTCTTGTGACCTGTTCGATCTCCGCGTTGGCGTAGTGCAGTGCAGTCATCCGTTTCTTCGTCATGCGAGCACCGACAAGTTCATGGTGGTGAAACGAGACCCCGTTCTCTCCGATGGCGCGAGTCTTTGGCTTTCCAACATCATGAAAGAGCGCCGAGAGTCGCAGTAAGCGGTCAGGACGAGTACGACAAACCACAGCAATGGTATGACCGAGAACGTCTTTGTGACGGTGGATCGGATCTTGCTCAAGCTCGAGCGCATCGAGTTCGGGGAGAAACTCGCGTGACAGACCGGTATGGACAATGAACCACAGCGCTGCCTCCGGATTGGGAAGAACGATCATTTTGTCGAGCTCATCGCGTATGCGCTCGACAGAGACAATCGCAAGTCGATGGTGGAGCTCTTTGATGGCGTCAATCAGCGCTTCATCAGGGACCAGGTCATATCCCGCGTGGAACCGGGCTGCTCGCAACATCCGAAGTGGATCATCACTAAATGACTCTCGAGGATCAAGTGGCGTCCGTAGACGTTTTTCGGCAAGGTCACCAATGCCATTGAACGGATCGACTAACTGCAGATCAGGAACTTTGAGCGCCATTGCGTTGACCGTAAAATCACGACGTTCAAGATCCGCGGTGATCTCTCGACCAAAGACGACGTCCGGCTTTCGCGAATCGGGCGAGTAGGCCTCGGCCCGGTGGGTGGTGATCTCATAGTGTTTACCGCGATAGCGAAAACCGATCGTTCCAAAGCGCTTTCCCTGCGTCCATATCGCGTCCGCGATCGGTCGCACGATCTCTTCGATCTCATCGGGAAGAGCATCGGTCGTCATGTCGACGTCCGCTGGCGGATCATCAGAGCTGACAACTTCGAGAACTTCCGCGACTGAATTCTGCGATGCGCCAGGACGACCGGCGATCGCATCGCGGACTGTACCGCCGACGAGATACAGCGCTCGACCCTTCGCCACGAATCGCTCTGCGATCCCCGCCGTCTCCTCAATCACGGGCCGAAGACGCTCTGGAATCATCTCCTAACGGTAGTGGGCAATACGCTCACCACTCGTTGCAGTGTCGAACCGCCCATTGCAGTGTCTAACTGCGGAGTCGCTCTTGAAGCTGACGTGCGTAATCGACGATGCGGCCAGCCTCACCGGTCGCGCCGCTGTGACCATCAGCTCCGGCTCCACTTCGGCTCTCAGAGACGATCGCCTCACCGCCAAGTGTTGCAATGGTCATCTGCACACTCCGCTCCAGTGCGCCGAGATCGTACCCACCCTCAAGAAAGAAGATCCGTCGTCCCGGCACCGTCATGTCCATCAATCGCTGCGTGAGATCCCGATAATCGCCTGCGGTAAGACCCATATCGGTCAATGGATCCTCGCGGTGCGCATCGAAACCCGCGGAGACCAACACCCAGGTAGGTGCAAACCGTTCAACCGCGGGACCGATCACCTCATCAAAGGCAAGCGCATAGGCATCACCAGTGGTCCCTGCGGGAAAGGGAAAGTTAATCGTGCAACCAACTCCCTCGTCTGCACCAACCTCAGCAAGCGCCCCCGAGCCCGGATAGAGAGGGTACTGATGAAGCGAGATATAGAGAACCTCGGGATCGCTGTAGAACGCGGCCTGTGTTCCGTTGCCGTGGTGGGCGTCAAAGTCAACAATCAGTACTCGTTCACCCTGATCGCGGAGCGAGGCGGCAGTTACCGCGATGTTGTTAATCAAACAGAATCCCATTGCGCGTTCGCTCACCGCGTGATGACCGGGCGGGCGGAGTGCCAAAAATGCCGAGCTTGCCTCACCTGCACGCAATCGTTCGACCGCATCAGGTCCTGCGCCCGCAGCGTGGATAGCCGCTTCATACGAAGCCGGCACCACGGCGGTATCTCCATCAAGGTGACCGCCTCCCGCTGCGCAGAAACGCTCGAGATCACTCAGATAGGTCAATGTGTGGATCCGTTCGATCTCCGCGGTGCTTGCACTGCGAGGCGAAAAGATCATCAGTTCACTGTCGAGTCTCGCCGACCTCGCGCCACGAATGGTCGCGGCTAACCGGTCGGGAGATTCAGGATGGCTTGTCCCCCCGCTATGGGCAAATGAGGCTTCGTGAATACCAAGCAACACCTTCATAGGTTCACGCTACAGCGATCACTGCCGACTCTCCCCATGAGAGAGGCGCCAGTAGGCTCGGATGATTACGGTTCAACTCACCAGCGCGCCACCACTACGCCGCCAACGGACCCTTCTCCACCCCATCTCGGCGGTGTGTATTGGCGCCTCCATCCTCTTTTCCTTGCTCGTCATTCCCCTCTCCTCGGCCGAGGCTCAACCCCCAAATGTGGGTTCGATCATCCTCAACGATCAGTCGAGCATCGTCACGCCGACCTCAGGATTTAGCCTCTCCGCCACAGCTGTCTCCTCGGTCCCAGCCAGCAACCTCGTGCTGCGCGTTGGGCTCTACCCACGTCTGCTCAGTCGATATGCGCTTGAACATCAACCTTTAGCCGCTGGACCAACCGAGACGTTAAATGACATTGCGCTCGCCCCAACGATTCACTTTCGCGTGCAGACGCCTTCGGGCACCTCAACTGGCCCAAAGGCCTTTCGCACACTCAGACTTGATTGCCTCTCGGGCATCTGCGACGGGGTCTATCCGGTAGCGATTTCACTCATCAATCGAGCCAACGGACAGCAGCTCGCATCACTGACGACCTCGCTTATCTATCTAAGTGGTGATGCGAGTGCGCAACGTCTCTCTGTGGCACTTGCACTTCCACTTGATCTTCCGCCAGACGCACTCCACAGTTCCGCACCGCTTTCGCTCCCGGAGGCGACCGCTATCAACAGCGTGGTTCATGCCGTAGTGAGCTCACCAGAGAACATCGTCTCCCTCAACGTCTATGGACGGCTTCTTGAACGGCTCCAAGCCGATGTCAATGCAAAGGCCCCGGACGCTCCCCAAGCACATGCAGCGATCGTTGCGCTTCGCCGTATCGCGCTGCACACCGAACGCGACGAACTCCTCATGACGCCGTATGCACCGATCGATCTTGACGCACTCATCGTTGGAGTTGGGAGCGCAGCGAAGGAGTTCAATGCACAGATGGCGCTCACAAGAAAGTTGACCTCGCTCCTACTTCGCACCACGGTGTCTCGAACCCCTTACCTGTCTCTAGCTCCCGTGGGGATCGATGCCGCATCACTGCTCGCAAAGAACGGTGTCTGCGCGATTGCGCTTCCTCTTACAGACCTCTCAATCGGTGGGAATGGAGGCACCGCAAGCGCTCCCTTTCACCTCGCTAATACCTCATCACCCTGTTCAGATGCAGGCCAGCTTGGCTTGGCGATCGATCTCGGTTACTCCGAAGCCAGCACGACTACTACCACCGCCCATCTTGCCGCACACCAACTGCTCGCCGATCTCTCGCAGACCTACTTTGAAGATCCCCGCGGGGGTCAACCGCGAGGCGTAGTGGTTGTGCCGTCCAAGTGGGCAAACTCCAATGCGTTCATCACTACCCTCCTCGCGGGAATCCGGGCCGATCCGATCCTCGCGCCGGTCACACTTGACACACTGACAAAGAACGTCCCAATCGGCTCAGACAAAGGGCCCGAATCAGCATCGTTAAACCCTGCTCGAGCTAGTTCCCGGGTAGACCCGAAGATTCTTCGTGGTGCCTACAGCCATCTCAACAGCATGCGGGCGATAACTCCTGCCGATCACACACTTCTTACCGAGCTTACGGGGGAGATCTTTAGCGGCGAGGCAGTTGGACTCACCGGCCGACAACGCCTCAAATATTTTGACGCCCCGAAAGCTGCGCTTGCCACGATCGCAGGCAACCTTCGGCTTTCGGGAAGTTCCCATGTCACCTTCACCTCGTCAAACGGAAAGATTCCGGTCACCATTCACTACTCAGGCCCCAGCTTTCCGGTGCACGTCGACTTGAAGATCAAGAGCTCAAGCATCGACTTCCCTCCGTCAGAGGCTCGCCAGCACCTCACCTTGACGACACGCGACACGAACGAGGTCCTCAAAGTCAGTACAAGGTCGTCGGGTGGGTACAGCTTTACCCTTGAACTACTTGCTCCCAAGGAGACGACAGTGCTCCTTGGGCCCTCAGAGTTCGACATCACCTCAACTGCTGCCTCGGGAGTCGCGATCGGCCTGAGTGCTGGAGCGCTCTTGGTTCTTGCACTCTGGTGGTCTCGCTCGATCTTTAAGCATCGACGTGAGAAACTAGCGAAAAGTCCTGCTCAAACAGGGAAAGCTGGGTCGATACCTCAATGACGCCACCGACGGATAGCAGACGCGGAGCTCCAGAACGCGTACAGACCCCGAGGCAACGCCAGCTCGGGCGCGCTACCCTCCTCACCGCCGGCGGCACCATCATCTCAAGGTTCACCGGACTTCTCCGACTCGTCGTTATTGCCTACGCGCTCGGTGCCTCAAACCTCGCTGATGCGTTTAACCTTTCGAACAACACACCGAACATGATCCACGATCTTGTACTCGGCGGTGTGCTCTCCGCTACCTTCGTACCCGTCTTTGTCGATCGAATCACAAAGAGTTCCTCTAAGGAGTCCACCGACTCAATCTCTGCTGTTCTTACGGTCTCGTTTGCCATGCTCATCGTTGCAACGGTTTGTTTTGTGCTCCTTGCCCCGGCGATCGTCGATCTCTACACCGTTGGTCTCAACGATCTCGCTGAGCGATCGGTAACAGTGGAGCTGCTTCGACTCTTTGCGCCGCAGCTGCTCTTTTATGGTGCAATCAGTCTGATGACTGCGGTGCTGGCGACACAAGACCGATTTGTTCTTGCGGGCATCGTCCCAATCATCAACAACGTCGTTGGGATTATTGTGCTGGCGACCTTTGCAGTTCTCGCACACACCACCAGCGCAGCTGTTGCCTCAGCGCATCAACCTTTGATCATCTTTCTTGGAGTTGGAACGAGCCTTGCGGTTGGTCTTCAGGCCTGCGCGCTCATTCCCGCGATCCGACGATGTGGACTTCGGCTCCATGTGCGACTTCGGCCAGATGATCCTGCGGTATCGATGATCCTCTCGATGTCCGGTTGGACCTTTGCGCTTGTTCTCGCCAACCAAGTCGCCGTGTTTTTCATCATGGCTCTGGCTACACACCTCGGTGGTGTGAGTGTGTACACCTACGCGTTCACCTTCTTTCAATTCCCCTTTGCGATCGCAGCGACGTCGATCATCGCAATCGCCACACCTGATATTGCCCGCGCTTTTTCAAACAATGACATTGCTCTTGTCGGAACTCGCTTTGGAAAGGCCACTGCGCAGGTGTTGACCCTGGTCCTTCCCTGTGTCGTTGGATATCTCCTTCTCGGCCGTCCAGCGATGACTCTGATCTTGCAGCACGGCCACCTTGGCCCGTCAGGCGCCAAGTTAACGGGGGCGGTGCTCATCCTCTTTGCCCTTGGTCTGCCCGGATTCTGTGTCTTTTTTCTCGCGACTCGGACCTTTCAGGCGATGCGTGACTCAAGGACAACCTTCTGTCTCTATCTCGTCGAGAACGGTCTCAATATCGTGCTCGCCATCGCGCTCTTTCATCCACTTGGCGTTCAGGGCCTTGCTCTCTCCTACTCGATCGCCTACACGGTCTCCGCACTCGGCGCCGTCTATCTTCTTCGCCGACGACTCGGCACCGTAGGTGGTCGAGGAATGCTCCGTTCATCGCTTCGAGCGATCACGCTCAGCCTGTTCATGGCACTCGTGGTTGCTTTTGTCGTCGCCGTGGTTGGCGTCGGCACCGGGCTAAGCGGTTGGGTGCGACTCATCTTCGCGGTGATCGTCGGAGTAGCTGCCTACGTCGTTGGCGCAGGCGTTGGCGCACTTTTTGATGCTCGGCGCGCGGTAACTCGACGCAGGGTGAAGCAGAATCAAGTCGTCGTCCCAATCGCAAACTACCAAAGGGGAACCCGTGAGAATCGGAGTCGTGACCGACAGCTCAAGCGACTTGCCCCCGTCCGTCTTCGGGCAAGCGGACGTCATTTCCGTTCCACTCGACGTCCGCCTTGGCGATAGAGACCCCGCCGAACTTCGCCTGCTGACCGGAGATGAATTTTGGCAACTCGTTCAGAAATCAAATGAACTTCCGACGACCGCCGCGCCCGCTCCTGGAGCCTTTCAACAGGCCTTTAATGATCTGTTCGAACAAGGCTGTACCGGGGTGGTGTGTATCAACATCTCCGGTGAGCTCTCAGGAACCTATCGAAGTGCTGTGCTCGGAGCAGCCGAGTGTGTAGATCATGTCAGTGTAATCGACTCGCGAAACGCAACAATGGGCCAGGGGCTCCTCGTTCTTGAGGCGCTCGCGACACGTGACCAGGCGACTGATCTTGAGAGCTTTGTGGAGCACCTCGAAACCGTCCGGGAAAAGATCTTCACCTTTGGCACCCTCAACACGCTCGAGAATCTACGGCGCGGCGGTCGGATCGGAGCAGCTCAAGCCTTCTTCGGATCCCTCCTATCGATCAAGCCGATCGTCGAGGTGCGCCACGGACACGTTGAAGGTGAGTCGAAACAACGCACTCGGAGTCGCTCACTCAACTATCTCGCAGACAAGGTCAAAGATGCCGGGCCGCTTGCACGTCTCGCAGTCATCCATGCACTGGCCGACGATCTCATGGACTTTGTTCAACTTCTCGATGGGGTGGAGGTAGACGAGGAGATCATCATCTCTTCAATGGGACCGGTGATCGGTGCACACACTGGAGTCGGTACTATCGGTGTCGCATTCCAGAAGCACTAGTTCCCATCAAGATCATCAAGAGATGACACGAGACGAGCGGTAATTGTCTAACCTCGTCGTGTGGCACATCCCGAAGACACAGAGGGTCAACGTGAGAGCATGACCGACCAGATCACAAATTGGATTCACGAATCCATCGACACACTCCACTCTCGAACCGTGCGACCACTGTTGATCGCCGTACGAGGACTGATCGTCAGTGCCTTTGTGGTGATCGTCGCAGCAACGGTTTTCGTCGCAGCAATGATCGGACTGTTCCGGCTCTTTGACGTGACCGTCTTTCCCGGCCGAGTATGGATAACGGACTACATCTTTGGTGGGTTCTTTCTCACTGTCGGACTGATGCTGCTTCGTCGGAGCCGACCTAAGAGGCGTTCCGGTGCCAAACACTGATACTTCCGTGCGCGAGGTCATTATCATCGGCTCCGGTCCGGCGGGCCTGACCGCTGCAATCTACTGCGCCCGAGCTGATTTGCGTCCGCTTGTCCTTGAGGGAGAGCCATCTTCGACCACCGATCAGCCGGGTGGCCAGCTCATGCTTACGACCGACATCGAGAACTTTCCGGGCTTTGTCGACGGCATTATGGGCCCCGAGCTGATGGCCAACTTTCGAGCACAGGCCCAACGTTTTGGCGCGGAGATCGAGACGGTAAAGGTCTCAAAGATCGATCTCAGCTCACGCCCATTTCGCATCTGGGTTGGAGATCCGTCCGCCGATGAACCAAGCCATCTCGCAAAATCTGTGATCGTTGCAACTGGCGCACAGTCACTCATGCTTGGGGTGCCAGGTGAGATGGAGCTTCTTGGCCATGGTGTTTCCACCTGCGCCACCTGTGATGGCTTCTTCTTTCGCAATCAACCGATCGCCGTCATTGGTGGAGGCGACTCCGCCATCGAAGAGGCGATGTTCCTTTCAAAGTTCGGAAGCTCCGTCACGCTTATTCACCGCCGCGGTGAGCTCCGTGCCTCAAAGATCATGCAGGAACGGGCACGCTCGAATGAGAAGATCAACTTCCGTTGGAACTCGGAGGTCACTCGGATCATCGGTGAGACCAAAGTCACCGAGCTCGCTCTACGGGACACTCTCACCGGTGAGGAATCTGTCCTTGCCGTCGATGGCTGCTTTATTGCTATTGGCCACTCACCGAACACTGGTCTTTTCAAGGGTCAGCTCGATATGGACGAGGCTGGATATCTCACTACCCATGAGGGCAGCCATACCAACATCGAAGGGGTCTTTGCCTGTGGCGATGTCCAGGATTCGCTCTACCGCCAGGCGATTACCGCCGCTGGCTCGGGATGCATGGCAGCGATCGATGTCGAGCATTTCCTCGAAGATATACCGGAGCACAGCTGAACTATCGGTAGGGTGAGACAGGAACTTCTCATCTCTTTGGAATAGTGGCGGGCACTTTGGCGTTGAGAAGAGTGCCAAGATCTTTATATAAGTAGTTAGCCAGGGAGGCAACGTGTCAGATTCAACGATCACCATCACCGACAACACATTTGACGAGCAGATCAAGACCTCAAGTACCCCGGTACTCGTAGACTTCTGGGCCGAGTGGTGTGGACCTTGCAAGATGGTTGCACCGATCCTCGATGAGATCGCTTCGGAGAACGCTGGCAAGGTCACGATCGGCAAGCTGAACGTCGACGACAACATTCGAACGGCTCAGCGCTTTGAGGTAATGAGCATTCCGACGATGATTCTCTTTAAAGATGGAGAGCCGGTTATGCGGATCGTCGGTGCGAAGTCGAAGACCGCGCTACTTGCCGACATCGAATCACATCTCTAAATCTTTCGAAGGGTACCCACTCCACTAAGCCATCATGGCAACGGATAATCACGAGGTATCTACGGAGATAGAGTCGCTCCCACTTGCCATTGGCTCGCTGGGAAATACCGTGCTTGACCTGCAGTTTCGTCTTGCCGAGGTTGACCTGCCCTGCGAAGACTCGCCCGGAACTTTCGGAGCGAGTACGAGCGCCGCGGTACGAAACTTCCAAGAGCGCCGAGCGATCGCCGTTACCGGGATCTGCGACAAGCAGACATGGTCCGCTCTCGTCGAGGCAGGCTACGAGCTCGGCGACCGCCTTCTGTACCGACGCGACCCAATGCTTCGCGGTGACGACGTCGCTGACCTGCAGCGGCGTCTATCGACATTGGGATTCGATCCCGGTCTCATCGACGGAATCTTTGGTAACCACACCGCCGACGCACTGAAGGATTTTCAACGCAACGCAGGTCTGCCCATCGACGGCATGTGTGGAGCGAAGACGCTCTCCGATCTTCTCCGGGTGCAATCACCTGAGGGTGGTGGGTTCCTCGTCTCCTCACTACGCGAGCGGCTACAGGTACTTGAGACCGGAAATCGAACCCTTGCCTCGAGAGAGTTCGCAATCGGCGAAGTTGGCGGGTTTGCCCCCGGTGTTGTCGCGATCTGTCGAGGTCTTCGCCTCGCGGGAGCTCGAGCACTTGAGTTACACGACCCAAACCCCTCACGGCAGGCAACAGCGGCAAACACGGCGAACGCTGACTGCTTTATCTCAATTCGGATTGCACCAGAGCGGACGAGTTGCACCACCGCGTTCTACTCCGGCTTTCATTACGAATCTGTTACAAGTCGACAGCTCGCCGAGATTGTTCAGGAGCGCCTCCCAGCGGCCCTCGGGCTTGACGATGCTGGGATCTGTGGCATGGCGCTACCGATACTTCGCGAGACCCGAATGTCGGCAATTGAAGTTCAACTGGGGTCACCGACCGTTGTCGTGCAGCAGACTGCGGCACTGGCACGGGTTATTGTCGCCTCACTTGGTGCTTGGGTCGACCTCAACTTCTGCTAGATAACTCACAACCTCATGCACAGGTTGTGGATAACTCTGGAGTTATACCTGAGAGATAATCCAATCATTCGCAGGTCATCGCAGTGATGACCTGTTCGGCAGGGCAATCAATGGTTATTGACTGGACCTTCGGCCCCCAACATCGTTCGATAGATCCGCTCGAGATCTTCAATATTTGCAAATTCAATGGCAATTTTCCCATGTCGACCACCAAGGGTCACCTGCACACGAGTACTGAGATGGTCAGCGAGGAGCTGTTCAAGCTCAAGAACACCAGCTGCTCGCACCGGGACGCTCGCTGATCGACTCCCTGCTGCCTTGGAACTCCCCCCAGCTGGCGGCACGGGAGGCACATCATCACGGTCAACCAACTCCCCCATTGCCTCGCGGACAAGCTGTTCGAGAATCCGAACCGAGAGATTTTCCGCAACGGCACGACGAGCGAG
>CAIVND010000252.1 GCA_903907185.1 uncultured Acidimicrobiaceae bacterium | reverse complement strand
CGGGAACTTGCCGAAACAATCGCTCGTGCATGTCGATTAATGGGCAAGCTTGACCTTACCTACGGTGCTCCTGGACATGTCAGCTACCGCCTCGATGGCAAGGACTCCATGCTGATCAAGGGAAAGGGACGGGATCAATCGGCGGTCAAATTTACGACGCCGGCGCAGATCGTCGAGGTTGACTTTGATGCCAATACGATCGCGGGAGGCTCAGAGGGACTTCGCTCACCAAGCGAAGCCTTTCTTCACATCTGGATGTACAAGAAGAACCCCGAACTGAAGTGCGTCATCCATATGCACCCACGGGCTGCCATCCTTCTTTCGATCTGCGACAAGGAGATCGTCCCGATTCATGGAATCCCACCGCAGGGAGCGAGAATCGCCGTCCAAGGAGTTCCCACCTTCCCGACCTCGTTGCACATCTCCGACGATGCGATCGGCGAACGGTTCGCCGACTTCATGGGCAAGAGCAAGGTCGCACTCATGCGCGGACACGGTGTGGCAACAGTTGGATCAGGAATTGAAGAGGCGACGATGCGGACACTTCGGCTGAATGAGCTCCTCAAGCTCACCTACGATGCCTACCTCATCGGCGGGGCGAATCCTCTTCCGCCAGAAGATCTCGCTCGACTCTCCGAGACAGAGGATCCCAACCGTCCCCGCGGTTCGGCCGGTGGTAGAGAGGGCACCCTCACCGAGTGGAGGATGTGGTGCGAAGTGACGGGCGAACTCGAAGAGTAGGCAGAGCGACCCGACGGGCGCGAGCTCGCCTAATCGATCTCAAGGAGTCCGGGCAGCTGGGCCCATCCACCCTGGTCTGGCGGCAAAAAGAGATAGTCGGCTTGGGCGATCGCCTCAGGATACGCGCCCTCAAATGAGACCGACACGGTGGCGTTCGCCAAAAGTTCAATGTCATTTGGTCCGTCGCCTAAGGCAAGAACACGATTCGGGCTGATACCAGACCTTGCGCAGTAGGACTCAACTCCGCTCCACTTTGAGACATCTCGCGCGGTGACCGTGAACGCCCACCCGTCAATGGTGTACGACCGATTGAACATCGATCGAGCAAGAGATTGCGTTGCCGCTTCGACCGAGAGCAGCTGCTCATGCGGACAGCCAATTACACCGATCGAAAAGATCGCTCTTTGGTCAACTACCGCTTCGAGGTCGACGACCTCAACGGTATCGGCGAAGCTTCGTACATGATCTGGATGCGTTCCAGGATGGTCACTGATGTAGACCTCCGTTGGTCCCTCGTCGACATAACAACAGGGGTCGATGCCAACCTCCTGAAAGGCGGCAAGGACGGCACGAGCGTGTTCGGCGGTAAATGGCTGCCGGTGAAAGCGGACCTCGCTGTCGAATTCGATCCCGATTGCACCATCGAGCATGATCGCCGGCACCGATAGTCGCTCCGCGAACAGCACCTCTTTCGTTGACGCAATTCTCCGACCTGTCGCGGCAAGAAGAGGGATCTTCTCCCGCTCGATAAGCGACAACGCGAGTCGTGTTGCCGGATGGATGAGACAATCTCGTCCCCAAAGCGTCCCATCAAGGTCGGTCACAACGAGATCGAAGGGCGATGACACGCGGTGATCATTATCGATCGACACCAAGGCGTCAAACGACTTTGGTTTTCGGAGACCTACCTGGAACTTCTGGCACAATCTTGTCGTCAAAGCACCTGAAATGACCGCAGTTGAGATAGCCAACGTTCTGATCGGATGGCAAGTGGTTAAATTGGAAGACAGGCGTGTCATGGCGGGTCACTTCGGACTTGCCTCGAATTAAAGACAGGTTAGAGGTGGCATGACTGCCAAGAGCGACATCTCCATACGGACAGCGACACATTGGGCCATGCAGGAGGGCTTCGATGTCGATGTCGCGATGTACGTCTTTCGAGAGACGCGGATGGTCGTCCTTCGACACGGCAAGATTGGTCCCAACGATCGACCATTCGTACGCCTTCACAGTGCCTGCCTCACCAGTGAGGCTTTGGGTTCAACTCGATGCGACTGCCGGGATCAGCTCCAAGAGGCAATCCGCCGGATCGGCAAGGAACACCGGGGGATCCTCATCTACTTCCCGGACCACGAGGGACGAGGCATCGGAATCGCTGAGAAGCTCGCCGCGTACGCACTTCAAGATCAGGGTCAGAACACCACTGAGGCAAATCTCGCGCTCGGATTCCCCGTCGACGATCGCGATTTCAGCGGGGCAGTTGACCTGTTCCGAGAGCTGGGCATCAACAAGATCCGACTGATGACGAACAATCCTGAAAAGGTTCGAGCGATCGAAGAGGGTGGTATTGACGTCGAACGTGTCTCGGCTTGGGTCGAGACATCTTCACATGCCGATGCCTATCTGCGTCACAAAGTTCGCTCAATGTTCCACCTTCGCTAGACGATGCGAGCGATCAACCTCCCTGAGCGATCGACCGGGCACGCCGCACCGATTACTCATGTCGCCTACTCCCCCGATGGATCTCTACTCGCGACCTCCTCGTACGATGGATCGACCATCATCTGGCGAACTGACGAGGATGCAAAGCTCCTACCGAGCGCGCGGATCCGACACCGGCGTCTTGTGAACGCGGCGAGTTGGTCGCCTTATCATCCCGGGCTACTCGCAACTGCCTCGGCAGATAAGACCGTCGGACTCTGGCGCGTCGATCCAAGTGGGGAGAGCTTCGAACAGATCGGGCGACTTGCCCGCCACACCGATGATGTGAATGCAGTGGCATGGCTCCCCGACGGAGAGCGGATCGTGACCGCCTCAGAGGATTCGACGGCACTGGTCTGGGAGCTTTCGACGAACAGATTCCTTGGAAAGTTCTCCCAACACTCTGGGCACTGCATGGCAATCGCCGTCGCCCCATCGGGCCAGATCGTTACCGTCGGCGAGGACGGCCAAGTAATGATCGGAGAACTCAACAACACAACTTCCCTTGCGCATCGAGGCTTTCCGACTTCAATCGAAGGCTGTGCTTGGTCACCGGATGCGACGAGAATTGCACTTGCCTGTGATGACGGGTATCTCCGACTCCTCACCCCCGAACTCGAGCTCATTGAGGAGTTCCAACTCTCCGCCAGTGCAATTCGCTCCGTCGCGTTTGCCGACGATGGATCTGGTCGCCTCGTGGTCGGAAGTTACGACGCCACTGTCCAGGTGCTGAAGAACGGATCGGTGGAGTCGTCAATAACGGGTGGCAGGCTCTGGCCTCGGTCGGTCGATACCTTTGGTGATCATGTCGCGGTCGGTTCCTTTGGGTCCTCACCGATCATCGGTACGCTCGAGAGTCTCTCGGTCATCAACAATGGTGGACCTGAGACCCATGGTCCAAACGCGCTTGGCTTCGCCCGCGAACAGGTTGCAGTTGCGCTCGACTCAGGTCTGGTTCTTACCTGCCCGCTCTCAACCTTTCGTACTGCCAGCTTCAACAACGTCAAGGTCTGCCGCGTGGGACGCGATCCCGTTCTGTCGGTTGCGGGGATTCCGGGTGGATGGATCACCGGCTCCTACTCGGGAACGATCACCACATTCAGCTCGGCGGGAGCGGTTCAACAGGTACTCCAACTTGGAATGCCGGTCCCCTCTCTCGCAACACAGCCCGGTGGAGAGACGGTGCTCGCTGGCACCTATGGCGGATCGGTAGTTGTCCTCTCGACATCTGGCGACCTTGTGGTTGAAGAGACCTTCAAGGTGCATGATGGCTCCGTGAAATCGATCTCTTGGCTCAATGATCATCAGGCCGTAAGCGGAGCGACCGACAATGCGGTACGCACGATCGATCTAGATGGAACGGTTGGCCTGCTTTGGAATCACGGCAATCTCATCAACGCCGTCAGCGTCGATGATCGTGGCGTCGTTGCAAGTGCATCGAGAGATCGACTCGCGCGCGCTGGTCTAGCCAACAGTGTTGATGACCTGCCTCTCGATCTGTTCGGTGCAGATGAATCGATGAAGGCAGTCGCCGTGCTCGGCGAGGGATCTACGGTCTGGGTGATTGCGGGTTCGTATGATTTTTCGATCTATGGATGGGAGTTCAACTTCGGATCAGCGAGCACCCTTGATGCACGAGCAGGACGTGTGCTTG
>CAIVND010000251.1 GCA_903907185.1 uncultured Acidimicrobiaceae bacterium | reverse complement strand
GAATTTGAATTGTTCATCGAGCGTGTGAGCAAATTAACCTTGCGATTAGCAACGAAACGACCATCTTGAAGAGTGCACTATCTGTGTTTTTATGAGTGCAGAATGTTTGATGGTAACCAGACGTGTCCATCACTGATTCATTCCTTACTTTTTCTCAACACGGCGCAATTCCCTTGACGGTGTCTAATGGCCGGACTTACCCTCAGAGTGCAAGACATTTCATTCCGACTAGAGGGTGTGTAACAGAAAGATGCACATGGGTTTTAGCCGACCATTTGAATCTCGTAGTGATCGGACTCGATCAGAGACAAAGACAGTGGACTCGCACTCCGAGTTCACTGGCGACGATGATCAGTCAGATGAGAGGTGGCTTCATAAGCTCACCGACCAACAGCTGATGATCGCTATTCCGCAGGCACTCGAACAGTGGACGAGCGTCAGTAGTAGTCGCAAGGAAAGTCTCGCTGGGCGGCGCGATTGGCACGAATTTACTGCGGAGCTTGAACGTAGATATCCATTGGCAAAAGAGGACTCTCCACCCTCTCCCGCCGAATGAGACGAAATGAACCATCACGTTGTCGAGGTCGATTTTGATGAACTGGAGAGGTTGTACCTGATGTAGCTGTTGGTTTGGTAGTGGATGCATCTGACGTATGTAGTCAGCATTGCTACCGCGAGTTCGTCACGACGTCGGATGCTCCTCCGAGAGTCCGGCGTCGTGACCCCTTGTGTCGATGTCCTACGCGATCCCATCGGCGTCCGCCAAACTGCTCTTCAGCGTGAGCCAAGTTCTTGCATCGAGATCAGCGATCTGCGAGGCCCACTGTGTGACCAAGACGTTGATCAATGTGAGCGATACCAGTGAGCTCGTCGATGCCTGCCGTGTGGATATAGACCTCGACGAGGCAGAGAGATTGCTACCGCTCGAGCTAGTCGCGCTTAGCGAATAGATCCAACACGCACTTCGCCTCTCCACGATCTCGTTGCTGCGTTAGAGAACTGGACTTGAGAAGGTGCAGATGAGCGCGAGTCTTGATAAAGAGGTGGCGGACAAATTAGACCCCGCCGAGACATGATGGGTTCAAGATTGGTTGCCTCATCGAAAGAGATTGAGCTCGATTCGAGGCCGTGATCTCCTCTTCGGAGGTGGTACCTCCCGAGTCAACAGGCTTTTTGCGACTATTGATTAGCGGTTTCGGGACCAACAAAGTTCGGGGGAAGCGTTTGTTAAATTATGGCTACTCGAGTAGGTTGCCGTCGTTCTACGATGTTTTGAGTCGATCATTTCTTGAAAGGATCCTTTGATGTCCACTGAAGCCGAAATGTTTACGGAGCCCGGAGAAGAGGGTCAGCGGGCTGGACTTCGCGAGTATCTCGCCGCGAAAAGTCCCTACATTGCCTTTATGGAGGAAGAGGGGATCCCGATCTATCGGGACATTATCGGCGTCTCCGATATCCGAGATCTTGATCTTGGGCCCTGGGCTCGCATGGGAGCGAATGGGGCGTTCATCCGATTGGACGGTCTCGATGAGATCAAGAGTCTGTATGCCCTTGAGATCCCTGGTGGTGGCCAGACAAATCCTGAGCGCCACATCTACCACGAGTTCTATCTGATCATTGAGGGTCACGGAACACTTGAAACGTGGAGACAAGAGGGCAAGAAGCAGATCCTCGAGTGGCAGCCAGGATCGCTGTTCGTCCTTCCTCCAAACGTTAACCACCGGCTGATCAACGCTACGAACCAGCGTGTCCTCATCCTCGCAACAACAAACTTGCCACCGATCATGAATATCTTCCGTGATCGTGACTTCATCTTTAATAGTGTCCATGAGTTTCCTCAGTACTACAGCGACGATCCAGACTTCTATAAGTACGACGAGAAGTTCTACGCTTGGGAGTTGAACAAGCGAGCGCAGTCTCGGACGAACTTCTATCCCGACATCGTTAACTGCGATCTCCCACTCGATAACCAAAGAGCGCCCGGCTATCGCCGTATCCAGCCAGGGTGGCGCGGACTTGAGGGTGTCTATGGCGGATTCATTAGCCAATACCCGCCAGGGCGTTACTCGCGAGCGCATCACCACGAGGCAGGTGCGGTCCTTGTCTGTCTCCGTGGTCGTGGATATACCTACAGTTGGGACAGTGCGCTAGGGACGACTCCTTGGAAGGATGGCAACGGTGATCAGGTCAATGAGCTGCACTACGGTCCCGGAGGTTTTGTAGCCGCCGCGCCTGGAGGGGGAAGATGGTTCCATCAGCACTTTGG
>CAIVND010000250.1 GCA_903907185.1 uncultured Acidimicrobiaceae bacterium | reverse complement strand
ATACCGCTTGCAATTGGTGGTAACAAAAAGTTCTCGTTTTGCGCAGACAACTACCGGGCTCGGAACGCTTGTTGTCAAGTAATCATTTGACAAGACACATCTAACGAAAGAGGACACGTGGTTGTTATCCATACACCTTTGGTTTACGGGATCAAGGGTGACGATCTCATTTTGTTGCCAGAGACCATCGCTGCAGCATACGCAGGAGACCACCGGTCGATATTCGGGCTCCGAACATACGGCGATGCACGTAGGTTCAAGCCAAAAGGGATGAACCCAGCTCCTGGCTTAGACGAAGAGGAGCTGGATGAAGACGATGTCCCAGATGACAGTGATCCTTACGATGCCACATCTACGCCTGAATACGAGAACGGAGATTGGCCCCCGAGTGTTGCCACAATCAGTCTCAGTTGCCTTCCTGAAGATCTAAGTGACGTTGGTCAGGAAAAGGAGCAGTTCCCTAACTCCCCTATTCTTCACATTGATCCAGCAACTGAAGCTGAGTTGATTAAGACGTTAGTGAGACGTGGCTATACCGTTCGACGGGATGACGATCTTATTTCAAGCATTTGAAAGGTCGGTCAGCCCACTCGTACAACTAAAAAGCACCTTCACACATTGGCCACAGCAATTCTGACCCGAAGAATATTGGCTGAGTCCTCCTAGGTGAGAGCCTTGAGCTTCATGGCGTTTCGTTCTAGGAAAACGAGGTGAGTACACACCCCAGATCACTTCTTTTTCATTCTCAGACGTCCAACTTTGCACGATGCTGCACTTCGCTTTCTAACCATTTGCTGAAACCAACAACGCTTTCGTTCTCCAAATTGGAATGATCCCTTCAAACTGAGCCACTAGTACTGCGAGTCCACATGCTCCAAAATGGAGCAAGGAGGACAGCACATGAAACAGCGACGTCACACCCCCGAGCAGATCATCAGAAAGCTCGCCGAAGGTGAGAAGTTACTCAACGCAGGCAATGAGACCCCAGAGGTTTGTCGACAGCTCGAGATCACCGAATCGACCTGGCACCGCTGGAGAAACCAATACGGCGGCATGAAGGCGAATGACGCCAAGAGACTCAAGGAGCTTGAGAAGGAGAACACGCAACTCAAGCGCATCGTTGCCAACCAGGCGCTCGATAATGACATGTTGAGGTTCATCGCCGAGGGAAAATTCTGACCCCGAACCGTCGTCGTCAGGCTGTGCGCCTGATTGAGGCTGAGTTCGGGGTCTCGGAGAGAAGAGCC
The DNA here is from genome assembly GCA_903907185.1 of uncultured Acidimicrobiaceae bacterium. Lineage (GTDB taxonomy): Bacteria > Actinomycetota > Acidimicrobiia > Acidimicrobiales > Bog-793 > CAIVND01. The sequence continues at coordinate 7,498 of CAIVND010000250.1, read as the reverse complement.
TGTTTGGTAATTGGCCAGAGTCGCTCCACCCAACGACTCGCTCCACTCTCACCAAGTAGTGACGAGGAGAGGCTGCGTGCATTTCTGCGCACCTTCGCCACTACTCACCCACGCTGGGGATGGCGAAGAGCTCATGATGCGGCACTCGCTGGTGGGTGGAACGTGAACCACAAGAGGTTGCAGCGTCTTTGGCGTGATGAGGGGCTCAAAGTGCCCTATCGCAAGAGAAAGAAACGCCTGGTTGGTATTGGTGTCCAGGTTGGTGCCATGGTGCCCATTGCCCCGAACGTCATCTGGGCGCTTGACTTCCAGTTCGACCAGACCAGTGACCTTCGCGTCATCAAGATGTTGAACATTATCGATGAGTTCACCAGGGAGTGCCTCGCCATTGACGTTGGGCGCTCAATCACCGCAGACGACGTTGTTCGTCGTCTAGAACAGCTCGCTAGCGAACGGGGAGCACCACGGTATCTGCGCATGGACAATGGTCCTGAGTTTGTTGCCTATGCCATCAATGATTGGTGCAGGTTCAACGGGACAGGATCACTGTTCATCGATCCTGGCTCACCTTGGCAGAACGGTTGGATTGAATCATTCAATGCCCGTCTTCGTGATGAGTTCTTGAACGGTCAACAGTTCGACAGCCTCTTTGAGGCAAAGGTGCTCCTAGGTGATTGGCGAGATGAATACAATCACGAGAGAACCCACAGCTCCCTAAATCGTCAGACACCGGCTACATTCGCACAGACCTGGAAGATCAGGAACCAACAACGACTCGCAGAGTTAGTGGCTTAGGTATTGGGGTCCTTCCACATCGAGCAACAGGTAACAAAAGTGAAATCATTCAATTTCGATCTCATTCAACCTGCGATTGAAATGATCAAATAAGCCGAGTTTTACCCTCGATGATCGATGACAAATTTAGTGCTCTTCGAAATAAAATGTTATTGATCACTCTTGGTCGGCCAGCCAGTTAAGTAGCCGATTTGCATGACGAGTTGCCCATGAACTCATCTCGACGACCAAAAGGTGATCGTCGGCAGTCATACACGTCGCAATGTGGTCTTTCACCTCACTGGCGGATCGGTCTGTCTTAAGACACCAAGCAGCCTCAAAACGAAGCGGATCGTGCCAAGCATCTCCTAGCTCTTGAATAAGGGTGGTTGCCTGTTTAGCTCTTTCGATATCGTCAAATTGATAGGTAATCAGGAAATTTCTTATTTGCTTCAGCTCATTCGTCAACGAATCCCCTTCTCGCCTATGCATCGGTCCCGATCAACTATCGAGTCCGTCCTCTCAGTCGAAATGGGGTACTCGGTATGAAATCGAACCTCAGGCAAATGATCGTAATCACAACCTCGAATCAAGATCTGGAGGTGATGACGCGATCACGTAACTGCAACTAAATCGGGCCTACGTAGCTACTTGGTCGGGCTGGGGAGATTTGAACTCCCGACCTCTTGACCCCCAGTCAAGCGCGCTAACCAAGCTGCGCCACAGCCCGAATGTGACCTGACGATCGACAACTTCATGCGAAGTCCCCTATCGAGAGCTTTCACCCTACCTTAATAGCGATACAGCCATTGGTTCGTTAGGCAATTGATCAAGATGGACCCAATTAGCTTGGTCACTCGAACGACCATTCAAATGAGCCAAGCCAACGAATGCGACGGAAAGTGACCCCGCTAACCGTGGTGAGTCAAGCGTTGAATTACCCATATTGTCCGGTAGATCAGATAGACCACCGTTGCAAAAACGAGGAACTTAAAGTGCCAGGGCGCCTTAAGATTTTGATCTGTTTCACTCAATCGAAGGGATTCGTCATCGGAAGATCGCCGCAGTTGTCGATTACAGATTGGACACCTACGCATACCCTGTCCATCGATCTGAACCACTTCGTTTGAGACCGGGCGATTGCATGAATCACACCAATAGGTCGAGTTGGTATTCACTGTAAACAAGACATTCTCATCTCGTATCTCAGTGTCCACCGCGAATTCGCACCCGCAATTTCAACGTCGTAGGTCCAAGTTCAAAACGCTCACGAAGCGATCGTGAAAGATAGCGAAGATAACTCGGATCAAGTTTTCGAGTTGTAAATAGCGTGATGGTGGGTGGATCAATCGCACCCTGTGCTGCGTAAAGGATGCGCGCGCCAGGAGCCGGATGCGCAGATTGAATCGATTTCAAGACCTCGTTGAGCTTCCCAGTCGGAATTCTCCGGTGATAGGCATCGATTGTCTCTCGTAGCGCTGGAAGAAGCTTGTTCACTCCGAGTCCCGTGAGTGCGGAGATGCGCAGTACTGGTGCGTAGCTCAAAAATGCAAGCCGATCCTCCACCTCTTCAGTCACCTCAAGTTTGCGCTCGGTTGGCAAAATATCCCACTTATTAAGGACAATCAGAATCGGACTACCCGCGATATCGACTCGCTCAGCCAGTCGTTGGTCTTGATGTGTGACTCCTTGGGTTCCATCGATCACTAAGAGCGACACGTCAGCACGATCAATTGCAGAAAGCGAACGGACGAGTGAGTAATACTCGCTCCCCTCTCCGATGCGAGACTTGCGACGAAGACCTGCAGTGTCAATCAAACGGAGTGGACCAAAATCGCTCTCGATGACTGTATCGATTGCATCGCGCGTTGTACCTGGAACGTCATGCACGACACTCCGCTCATCGCCGACCATCCGGTTAAAGAGCGTTGACTTTCCAACATTTGGGCGTCCCACAATTGCGACAGCTGCGACAGCCTCGCGGTCTCGCTGACTGGCAGGAGCATTTCGTTCCCGAGGCACTCCGCCACGAGGCACTCGCCGAGATCCATCATCGGGTATGGCCAACGGAGGAAACCGTTCGGTTAATAGGTCGAGAAAGTCGCCGATGCCACGGCCATGGAGTGCCGAGATCATCACTGGTTCGCCAAAACCGAGAGCGGTAAGAGACCATGCCTCGGCTACTTGGTTCTGCGAGTCCACCTTGTTCGCGAGGAGTAGGACCTTATCTGAACATCTCCTCAAAAGGTCAGCGACCGCGTCGTCTTCAGAGGTCGGACCCGTGGTTGCGTCGAGAACAAAGACAACCACATCAGCATCGTTAATCGCCCGAAGTGACTGCGCAGTCACCTTCTTATCGAGGGTGTCTCCTCGTTCGGTAACGCCACCCGTGTCGATGATGACAAAGTCTCTTCCCTGCCATTCGGCCTTCAGTTCATAGCGATCTCGAGTTACACCAGGGCGCTCCTCGACGATCGCCGCCCGTCGCCCAACAATTCTGTTCACCAGGGTTGATTTGCCAACATTTGGCCGTCCGGCGATCACCACAACCGGCAGCCGTTCAGCCACTGGCTCACCAAATTCACCGATATTGTCAGGAACGTTCGATGACATCACTGTTGCTCACTGAAATTCATAAGTCGTTCGCCGCTAAAGCCCAACGCCAGACCGAGCGCTTGTCCTGTGGCCTCGATGATCTCCACCGGTACCGGTAGATCTTCTGGAATCAAGCCATCAAGAAACCTGCCCTCTGAGAGACAAACATCGGGCAAGAGATACCGCCGATTTGGATCTCTATCTTGCAAGGTTCGGATGAGGTCCTCTCCGGTGAGCAGTCCAGCAACGGAGATATTCCCGCCGAAAAATCGGTTTTCCACCTCAAGAATCTCCACTCCAAAAAGTCCTGCACGTTGAAGAATTGGTTGCAAAACCATCGACCCGTAGGCACCTGTTAATACGGTGATCTCACGATTACGGGGGTTAGTTCGCAGCGATAGTTGTTGTGAGCCTTTGATGAGGTCGAGACGCGGCGCTCGGTATCCAATCGCTGGGGCACCGTCGACTGATTGGAAAAAGCCTCCTCGAATTGCCTCAGTGCTCGATGATCGTCCGAAAAAGGTCTCCTCGAAGAGCCGAGACATCCCGATACCGTTCTCGTGTTGCACAAAATCACCATACTGATCCAGCGCGGGGAATGGCCTTGCTGCCAGCAGGTAGTACTCATCGGAAAGATAGACCATCCGATGATTGAGGGTCTCAAGGAATCGCTCCTGATATTCCTCGACAATTTGAATGACAGTCATCGCCTCATCTCTTGTGTGGGCCCGCATCGCAGACTCACCGGAAAATTGGCTAATTCCAAGCGGCACAACCCCCACTGAAGCCAGCTCGGAGAAACGATCAAGTACTCCACCAAGGGTGTCTGCGAGGATCCAACCGTCGTTGATGCCAGGACAGACCACAACCTGACCGTGAACCTCAATGCCATGATCAAGGAGCGCTCGAAGCCAGCGGAGACTGGTGGCCCCACGTCGGTTTCGCAGCATTCGAGAGCGGATATCTGGATCTGTCGCATGGATCGAGACGTACAGCGGCGAGAGCCGTTCGGTCACCACGCGTTCGAGATCGAGTTCCGTAAATCGAGTCAGAGTCGTGAAGTTGCCATAGAGGAACGAGAGGCGGTAGTCATCATCTTTGACATAGAGACTCTTTCGCATCTTCTTTGGCAGCTGGTAGATAAAGCAGAACTCACAGTGGTTATCGCAGGTTCGAACGCGGTCAAAGAGCGCCGAAGAAACTTCAAGACCGAGCGGTAACCCAGCAAGCTTTTCAATCGAAAGCTCAAGGGCCAGCCCTCCTCGAAGGATCTCGATCTCCAGGGAGGGTTCATCGGCGAGCAGGCGATACTCAATAATGTCTCGTGGAACGACCCCATTTAAGGTTCTGATCTCGTCTCCCGGCGCAATTCCTGCCAGTTCTGCCGGTGAGGAGGGTACGACGGCCACGACCTGCGGAAATGGCATGGCGCTATTCTACCTGTTCCGGTAGGTAGCCTTATGGGCGTGAACGTCGACCGAGTACTACTTGCTGAGCCCCGTGGATTTTGCGCTGGCGTGGAGATGGCCATTAAGGCTCTTGCGTGGATGGTCCGAGTGTTCGAGGCCCCGGTGTACTGCTACCACGAGATCGTGCACAATCGCCTGGTTGTAGAGGAATTTACGCGTCAGGGAGTGATCTTTGTCGACAACGTCGATGATGTGCCCCCTGGGGCACCCATCATGCTGTCTGCTCACGGATCTGCGCCAGAGGTAGAACAATCTGCTGCACAACATGGCAGAGCGGTCGTCAACGCGGTCTGTCCTTTGGTCACCAAGGTTCACCACGAGTTGAAGGTTCGGGCAAATAAGGGTTACACCGTGATCTACGTCGGTCACGCAGGACATGAAGAGGCAATCGGGACAATGGCGGTGGCACCCAAGGTTGTGCGGCTTGTTGAGAGCGAAGAGGAGGTTGCGGCACTTGGTGATCAGGCGCGGCCCGTTGCGCTTCTCGCCCAGACAACACTTCCCCACGACGAGTGGTCGGGGATCGCAGCGGCTGCCAAGGCCCGATTTCCGGAACTCTGGATGCCCGGTCGCTCAGATCTTTGCTATGCCACAACCAATCGCCAGGCAGCTCTTCGTGCAATTGCAGGTCGGTGTGATGCCGTTGTTGTCATTGGATCCGCCAACTCTTCAAATACCGTCTCACTCACCCACGTTGCATCAAGTGTTGGCTGCCCAAGGGTTTTGCGCGTGAATTCAGCCGCTGAGCTTCCCGATGATCTCGAAGGCGTTGTTGGGGTTACCGCTGGTGCATCGGCTCCTGAGTGGTTAGTTGACGATGTCGTCAAGTCGCTCGCACCAAAGAATGGAATTGAAAGTGTGCAATCGATTGAGGAGGACGAATACTTTCCGCCTCCCCATCAACTACGAGATCTCATCAAGACAATTTGGTCAGCATCAGCATTGACACTCGGCGTGACACCAAGTGGTCAACCACCTGCAAACGAAGATCGCAACGTCGCCGCAGCAACGATGCTGGCCCACTCTGGATGAACGATCGGGAGCGACGACGATATCGGCAACTGAACGATCTCGTGGATACGGTAGCAATTGAAGAGTTTCACGTGGCGCACGGGACACCGGTGCTCGGCCCGGTCGCGGTAGTTATTGCAGCGTATAAAGAACGCGGAAGTATCGGAGCAGTTGTCTCTGCCATGCCGAAGGAACTCTGTGGTCTCATGGCCTCGGTCATCGTCGTTATCGATGGTGAGGAAGATGGCAGCGCAAAGATTGTTCGAGATCATGGGAGTTATGCGGTCATCGCTCCGGTCAATCGTGGACAGGGAGCTGCGCTGCGACTTGGTTACCGAGTAGCTCGTGAACAGGGTGCGAAGTACATCATCACCGCTGACGCAGACGGGCAGACCGATGTGAATGATCTTGAGATCGTTCTTCAGCCAGTTGTTGCCGATGAAGCGGATTTTGTAAACGGATCTCGTCGACTTGGCCGTACTGAGTCGCGTGACGCGGTGAGAAATATTGGCGTCGTACTATTCGCGAAAATCATCACCCTTCTTACCCATACCCGGGTCACCGACACGGCGAATCCAATTCGAGCAATGCGGGCAGAACTAACGGGCGAATTCATCCTTGATGAGCCTCAATTTCAAGCGTCGGAACTTTTAATTTCCGCAATCAAATCCGGTTCACGGTTTCTTGAACGACCAGTCACGATGAAACAACGAACCGCTGGCGTATCGAGGAAGGGTGGCAATTTCTCCTACGGGAAGAACTACGCGCGAGTGGTGTTTCGTACCTGGTATCGAGAACGTAAACGGATTGCCTCCTAAGTCAGCTCCGGTTGTTGACCCGGAAGTCCTCCCAAGTCGCAGCTAATCCGTCTTCAAGTGTAAAAGCGGGTGTAAATCCACGTGCTGCAGCGTGCGCGGTGTCCACAATTACAGCTGGCATCTCCCCGGGTTTGCCAGCAATGTGCGTTGCCCCGATCGCTACTCCGGTCGCTTCGCAGGTCAATTGATGCAGCACATTCATGGAGACAGAACGCGCAGCCCCAATGGTCAGTACATCCGAAGTATCCAACTCAAGTCCAAGCAGAAGCGAAGATACCGCATCGGTTACGAACACGTAGTCTCGCACCTGCTCCCCGTCGCCATAGATCTCGATTCCTCCGCCCACGAGTGCGGCCTTCATCATGCGGGCAATCACGGAGTCTTTGAGCTGCATTCCAATTCCATAAATATTGGTGAAACGGAGCGCCACTGCGGTGATCCCATAACTCGCCGAGTACGCCGACAGAAGCATCTCAGAGGAGGCCTTCGTTGCGCCATAGGGAGTAAGGGGATGTAAGGAACTCTTCTCGCTAATCGTCTCCCGACCGACATCACCGACGACGGCGTTCGTTGAGGCAAAGACGAAACGTTGCACGTCGCGTAAGCGACACTGTTCAAGCAGCTTTTCGGTCATGGAAACGTTGGTATGGAAGACCCCGTCGGGGTCATTTACGCTCTGCAAGACGGAGGTAATCGCCGCAAGATGAATTACTGCGTCGACGTCAAGGTTGAAAGCCTTTTCAACATTGTCATCCTCGCGAAGGTCCCCTGTCACCTGCGCTATTGGTGCTGACGCATCAGGAAAGGGTTGAAGATCCGCGACAACAACCT
>CAIVND010000249.1 GCA_903907185.1 uncultured Acidimicrobiaceae bacterium | reverse complement strand
TTCGAGGACCGGGTCGTCAAGGGCTCAGGTCTTTACGGAGTCGACCGGCAAGCGCAGCGCATCGCAGCCATTCGCAAGGCAGCGAAACAGAAGGGCGTCGATCTCTTCATCAATGCCCGCACGGATGTGTTCTTCGAGCACGGAGAGGACGCAGCACAGGCCGTCGACGAAGCTCTCGATAGAGCCAAGGCGTATACGGCTGCTGGCGCGTCGGGCTTCTTCATCCCTGGCCTGGTGGACGATGCGCTGATCGGGCGGATCTGTGAGCGTGTCTCGCTGCCCGTGAACATCATGGTCATGGAGGGCGCGCCATCGAATGCCCGGCTCTCCGAACTCGGCGTCGCGCGCATCAGTTACGGTCCGATTCCATATGTCCGCGCGATGAACGCACTCGAGCAAGAAGCAAAGACGGCGTTGAACGAAGTCGCCGAGCGTTCGGAGGGTTGAGCAATGAGCCTGCAAACCCTAATCACGGCTGACAGCGTCGAGACACCTTCGGGCCGCATCCGCTACGCGTCCACTGGCTCCGGTCCGGTGGCGCTCTTCGTGCATGGCGTGGTGTTGAACAAGCATTTGTGGCGGCACCAATTGACCGGGCTCTCTGACATCCGCCGCTGTATTGCCGTGGATCTCCTAGCGCATGGCGATACGGAGATCACACCGAATCAAGATGTCTCCGTGACCGCGAATGCGAAGATGCTGAAAGAAGTGCTCGACGCCTTGCAGATCGATCAAGTCGATTTGGTCGGCAACGACAGCGGCGGCGGCATTGCTCAGATCTTCGCGGCGCTTAATCCCGAGCGGGTGCGGACGTTGACCCTCACCAACTGCGATACCCACGACAACTGGCCACCCGAGGCGTTCAAGCCATTCGTGGATATGGTCAAAGCTGGCGGCCTACGCGACACGCTGAACGCCATGCTCGCCGACAAGACGATTTTTCGTTCACCCGGCGCGCTTGGGCCGGCTTATGAGCGGCCTGAGACCGTCACGGACGAAGACATCGAGACTTATCTCCGGCCCCTGGTGCGGACCGAACAGCGTACGCATGACCTGCAGCGCTTCGTCATGGCTTTCGACAACAAGCACACGCGAGTGATCGAGGCCAGGCTGCGCGAGTTGCGGGCTCCAACCCTCATCCTCTGGGGCACGGATGACGTTTACTTCCCGGTGAAGTGGGCGCATTGGCTCGCCAAGACGATCCCCGGAGCGAAGCCGCCGGTGGTGCTGGAGGGGGCCCGGATTTTCTTCCCGGAAGAGCGGGCGGACGAGTTCAATCGACTATTGCGCGACCACCTGCAGGCACCTTGAGGTTACTCCACCACAGGGTAGGCCGGCGTGCCACTCGGCTTGGTACGAGACCCCAGAGACTCAATAGAATCACTGACCCTACGATTACCCTCCATTGCCTCAGCGCCGGCGTTTCAGTGAGTGCACGCCGCCAAGCGCGGCGTCATCGGTACTGAGGAACGCTTCCAATGTGTCCCGCCGGTCGGCCGAGAGGCCCCACGTCCCGTCGAGGTATCCAGTGGGGTCCGTTCCGGCCGGTGCAGACCAGCAACGGGGTGACGCTCGACTTCGTCGATTCCAAAGACGTGCGCACCCAGCACTACGCCTTCCCGGTCGACGACGCGGAGTTCGATGCGGGATTCGCAAAGCTCAAGGCCAGGGGCCTGACCTACTTCGCCGACCCGCACCAGGAGCATCCCGGCGAGATCAACCATCATTGGGGCGGTCGCGGCGTGGATTACAAAATCTTTCGGGCGACTACGGAAGAAATTCTCAAAACTCCCAATCTCTACCTTGCGCTCGTCGGCGATCTCCTT
>CAIVND010000248.1 GCA_903907185.1 uncultured Acidimicrobiaceae bacterium | reverse complement strand
ATAGGCGTAGCCGACGCTCTGCTCCAGGCAGGTCGTCTGGATACATTGGACGCAACACCACGTCAGCAGCGACGCGTCCATAGAAGCCGGACACAAGCTGTGTGAAAAATTCTTCTCCGCCAACTCGATCGAAAATTGATTCCCGCATGATCACAGTCTTACCCAATCTGGAACGGCCAGGTGCGCTCGACAGCGGATCTCGCGAGCGATCCGCCACAACAGGCCGATAGATTCAATGTATGTCTGCAGGTAACCCCTTCGACCTCCCCGATGATGGGATGAACAGCTTCATGCCAAACATGTTTGCGGACGTTATGAAGATGATGCGCGTTCAAGACCCATCGCAGTTTGAGCTCATCTCACAGCTGGCGTTGAGTATCGCCAGCGATCCCGATGAGGGCAACGTTGACCCGCAGGATCGAATAACCACCGAACAGCTCACCCGGATCGCAGAACTCCATGTTGCTGACGTGACTGGGATGACGGTCACTCCCAATGGCGCACCCCTGAACGTCCTTGTTCAGACGCGGGCTGATTGGACCCAACGAAGCCTCTCGCACTGGCGAGACACTCTCTCGGAGATCATACGAGCGCAAGGCACGCCAACAGAGAGCGTCCCTGCAAGACACGATCTTGATAGTGACGATGAACAAGACCAGATGAATCAGATGATGCAGAGCTGGATGTCGATGTTGGGACCGACGCTGATCGCGATGCAGATCGGCTCAGTCATCGGTCATCTTGGGACTCGATCGCTCGGACAGTACGACCTGTTGCTTCCTGGCATTTTCAATGATGGACCTGGAGTAGTTGCGCGGAATCGTAAGCAGTTTGCTGAGGACTGGTCACTACCAGCCGAGGATGTGACGATGTGGTGCAGTGTGAACGACATTGCACTCCATAGTGTCCTTAGCCGGACCCATGTTCAACAACACCTCCACCGGCTCGTAGTCGAGCACGCAAAGTCCTTACGGATCGATCCAACTACTCTCCAACAGCAGCTGGGAACGATGGCCACGGGTATGCCCTCGTCCATGACCGAGCTCGCAGAACTTCTTAGCGAGGGTTCAGCACTGAGTGGGGACAGTCTCACCGAACGGCACCAACGCGAGCTCGAAACACTAGTAACCGTTATCCGCGGCTATGCCGATTGGGTAACAAAGACGGTCGCAGAACGTGCGATTGGAACCCGATCGGTGATCGCCGAAGCAGTGAGCCGATCGCGCCGTGAACGAACAGAGAGTGAGAGAAATGGCGACGCTATTGTCGGCGTTGAACACACCGCTGACCTCTACGAGCGAGGCCGGCACTTCATTGAGGGTGTAATCGAACGCAATGGAGAGAGCGATCTCGCCCGACTATGGGTCATCGAGAAAAATCTTCCAACTTCTGCCGAACTCGATGCCCCAGGGCTCTGGCTCGAACGCATCAACCTGCCGAGTTCGGATGCGTAACTGGAAGTTCTAGGAGGCGACAGACTCTTCGGGTACGCCGAGATCCCACTCAAGAAGGAGATTTTCCCGCTCGGCATCTCGAACTACTCGCTCGCGATTTCGTCGAAACTGAGGGTCATGCGGAGGAAGCAAAAGCAATCGAGCTAATACTCGTTCCCGAAACGCCTCAATCACCATGCGATCACCAAACTCCGACTCGATCTCCCAATGGGGAGCAACCGGACCAAGATAAACAACACGGACATGTCCCTTTGGTGCCTCTGGCACGCTCGAAGGTTCGTTTTGTTCCGCAGTCATCATGCATCTCCTCGTTGAATCGCAGATCTCAGTCTACTGGGCTGATCATCACAAAAATTCTCTGACTAAACCAACTACTCAGTGTTTTGCCAGCTTCCCACGGTAGAACTACAGAGGGAATTGACGGAAATACTTGTTTTATCTGAACATCCCTGTACTGTTTAAAGCGGTGTGATCGATGCAACTTCAAGAGAGGGTTGTGGCAGCGAATATCACTACTGAAGAAAAATAGGTGAAGTAATGGATACGGAGTGGATGGCAAAGGGCAAGTGCCGGGAGCTACCGCCGGAGATGTTTTTCCCAAGTGATGGTGTTGGCGTTGATGTCGCACGCAAGATCTGTGTTGACTGCATCGCCAAGGAGCCCTGCTTGGAGTACGCGCTCGGAAATCACATCGATCATGGCGTCTGGGGTGGAACATCGGAGCGTGAGCGCCGTCGTATCGCT
>CAIVND010000247.1 GCA_903907185.1 uncultured Acidimicrobiaceae bacterium | reverse complement strand
TCCGGGCGCGATCACTGCACCAAGCCATGCGCTCATAATCGTGGTTTTCTTCGTTGCCTTGGTATCTGGGATCATTCAAAAGAGGCGATCTCAACAGCCCTTGAGTTTCTTGTTAGCACTGACACTGTTCGTCGGAATAGTTTCCGTCAGCTGGCTGGTGCTTATCACGAAGAACCATCGAACCTGGGACTACTACGCGTTGAAAACAATGTGGTTTTACTGCGCAAGTACGATTTGGGTTGCCTTCTTACTCATCTGCGAATTGTGCTTTTGGGGCTTGGAGGCGGTGAGACAGGCATCGTTCAAGAAAGTAGTAAGAGTTGCCGGCGGTCTGGGACTCTGTCTTGTTGCAATAATGATCTTGGCCCTATCCACAAGTGCTCCCGAGCCTGTGTCCCTGGCAATGAAGGGATGGGCACAGCCAATTGCACCAGTAGTTAAGGCGACAATCGACCAAGGCCGATCTTCTAGTCCATTCGTTTTTTGGAATTTCGAAAACTCTTCGGACGACAAGCTTGGCAATTTTTGGGCATACAGCGTTTGGGACACCACACCGCTTGGGATAGAGAAGTCCAGTGACCGGCTGAAGGGAGGATTTGGATATTGGGCCTATTTTGATGATGGTTCGATCAATAATTTTTGCCCCGTCCTGCATGCATTTCCGCGCATCCGAGTAGTCACCTCAGATCCGACGGCTCTTGCTACCTTGAAAGTCGGCTGTGGAGTCCGGTCGCTGAGTGTTGTCGTGCTCAGAATCAATGCCGAACAACAGAGCGCCTAGTTCCGCTATCGAGCCTTGCTCGATTGCAATTAGCATCTCTTGAGTGGCCATGCCTGATGATGTAGCGGAACAGCGTTGGAAACTCTATGGTGATTCACAACCATCGATGGTTGCAGGAGGACACTCTCACGTAGTGTCGCTGCTCTCTGCGTTGGACGACCCAAGAAGAGGGTATTCGGCCGCCGTCGCCTATTCCGCAAACTTGGGCGATGGTGTTCCTAATGATCCAAGTTATTGGGAGTTTTTTCGAGAGCAAGCAGCGGGTAAGGTGGCGGTTGTTGTTTGGAATGGCAATCAGCATCAGGATGCTTTTTTGCTTCGGCCCACGCCACCATTTCGAGTGTTTCACCAAGCGGTAACTGAGGAACAGGCCGCCTCGGATGGAGTGTGGATTCCTTCGTCGCTTTTGCGAGAATATTGGGATGGAACATTTTCGGAGTTTTCGACACTTGTGTCTAATCTCAAGGAGAGATCGAAGGTGGTAGTGGTTGGAACTCCGCAACCTAAGCCTCTTGAGTTTGTCCTTGGTGCACTAGCGCGTGATCCCTATTTTGTCGACAGGGCGCGAGACCTAAATTTGCCAATCCAAGCGTCTTCGATTACGTCGGGGGCAACAAGGCTTGCAATGTGGCACGTTATCCAAGACGAGATGCGTCGCCGTACTTTAGATGTCGGAGCAATCTTCGTAGCGGTTCCTTCGGTTGCCGCCGATAGCCGAGGTTACTTGGCGTCGAAGTTTTCAAATCCAGATGTCACTCATGCAAATGCTGAATTTGGCACATTGATGTGGGAAACCGTTCAACAAGCACTAGCCGGAGGACTGTAAATATATTGAAGCATCCGTATGAAGATCAGCCTCCTCAGGCGTTTTGGTCCCGTTCAGTAGCGAGTAATTTTGATCCGGCCGATGTAGTTGAGAGTTCAGCACATTTGGTTCAGACCGACAGAGTGCTCACCGCCGGGAGTTGCTTTGCCTCGAACTTGGTTCCTTGGCTGCGGTCTTCGGGGATTGAGTATCTTTCAGCAGAACAGAGCAATCCTGCGTTCAGCCATCTGCCCAATTATCTTGGTTATGACAGTTTCAGTGCCGCCTACGGGAATATCTACACGGCTCGGCATCTGTTGCAACTTCTTCAACGTGCTCTGGGGACGTTTCATCCGATCGAAGATCGATGGCATATCGATGGCTTGGTGATCGATCCTTTCCGACCTGGATTGAGGCATCCCGCATCGTCTGATCGCGAGTTTGACCTATTGACAGAGCAACATCTGACTGCTGTGAAGCAGGTATTTGAAGACGCAACCGTTGTTGTATTTACCCTAGGTCTCACCGAGGCATGGGAGTCCAAAGCTGATGGTGCAGTGTTCCCTGTTTGCCCCGGAACAGTTGCCGGTCAATTTGATGAAGAGCGTCACCAGTTTCACAATTTTACCGTTGATGACGTTCGCCAGGACTTGATTCAAATCTTTGAGCTAGTCCGCTCGATCAATCCACAAGTTCGATTCATCTTGACCGTTTCTCCGGTTCCTCTTGTCGCCACAGCAACAAATAAGCACGTGCTCGTAGCGACGACATACAGCAAGGCCGTTCTTCGTGCAGCGGCCGCCGTCTGTGATGATTATGACTTCACCTCCTACTTTCCAGCATTTGAGATTGTGAGTGGTCCACAAGCGCCGGCTGACTATTACGCGGAGAACAAAAGGGAAGTGACAGATCCTGCGATCGAAGCTGTGATGTCGGCCCTCTTTAGCGACGTAGTCAGATTGCCAGAGAAACATGTGAATTCGGACGATCAAAGTTCGGTGGAGCTGTCCTCACTCCTCGCCAAGGCGGAGTGTGATGAGGTCATGGTTGAAGGAAGGTCCTAGCGAATCTGCAGGGTCTGGAACACCTCGTGAGTCGCTTATCGTGATTGGCGGGGCTCTTCGCAAATATCTGTTTGAGAGCACGAATATTCGCCAATTGGAAGTAACTTGATTTCTGGAGTTTGCACAATCTCGAAAGTGTTGGTTGGTAATTGAATGGGACTAACTGCCGCAGAGCAACAACAGATCTGTGTGGTTATTCCCGCACTTAATGAAGCCCGATCGATCGCAGCCGTAGTCGCCTCAGTGAAGTCGGCTCTGCCAGATTCCGTTGTGTTGGTGGTCGATGATGGATCAAGTGACGATACCGCCAAAGAAGCTGAGCGCTCTGGAGCAATTGTTCTTTCCAATCCATTCAATCTTGGTATAGGCGGAGCAGTTCAGGCGGGTTATAAATACGCATTTCGCCACGGAAGCACGGTAGCGGTACAGATCGATGGCGACGGACAGCATGATCCAAATGAAGTTCACCTGATCGTCAGTCCTATTTTGCAAGGTTTGGCTGATATGACCATTGGTTCGCGGTGGCTTGGCCGAGGTGACTATCTCTCCTCGAGGTCTAGAAGACTTGGGATGCACGTACTTTCTGCCATAGTCCACTGGAGAATTCATCAGTCATTCACTGATACCACGTCGGGATTTCGGGCGGTCAATCGCGAGCTCATGGAGGTGTTTACCCGAATTTATCCCTCTGATTACCCTGAGGTTGAGTCCCTAGTCTTCGCGGTGGAGCGTGGGTTTCGTGTTGAAGAGATAGGGGTTCGAATGGTTCCTCGGGCTCATG
>CAIVND010000246.1 GCA_903907185.1 uncultured Acidimicrobiaceae bacterium | reverse complement strand
TGACAGGGCGGCGTGCACTCCAGGCTGCACCACAGGTCCGTGTACTGCTACGCCATGACCGGTTCCAGAGAGTGCGAACATGCCGAGCGGCGGGCCACCATCCTATGCCACCGACGTACCGCCTGATTCAACCCCGTTGTCTCGAGAAAAGGCGCAGGTGAAGTGCGCCCCTCATCAACTCGCACTGACCCTGGCGTGGATTTCGGCGATCGCTCGTTGGAAAGCGCCTGCTGGGTCATCCCTCGCTATCTCGCCGCGTTCGAGTGGTCCGGTGGGATCCGCGTTGATGAAGTACGGCTCCTGTGCACCAAGGCGGTGAAAGATGGTCCGGAGATGAGGGCGAAGGTTGTCGCTCGCGACCTGGGGTCCCTCAGAAAATAGAGCACCACTGGTGATGATGACCGTGATCGGGACGTGAGCAAATGATCCAACCGCCCCGAAGTAGTAGGTGCGGACATTCACAAGATGGTCAACCCACGCCTTCAAGGCACTCGGAAGTCCCCAGTTGTACATCGGTGTAGCAATGACGAGATGCTCGGCCTCAATGACCTCTTCGGTGAGGCATTCTTGCAGTTGAAAGATCTCGCGTTGCTCAGGTGTCTGGTCGGTAATCGGTGTCCGACCAGCCAGGATTGCCTCCCAAGAGATATGGGGAATCTCGTAGGTTTCACGGTTGACGACCTCAACTCCTGGGTGGGCAAGTCGGTAGGCGTCGACAAATTCAACCAAGAGTGTTCTTGACCATGATCGTTCCTGTCGCGGTGATACCGAGACTGTGAGGAGGTGTGACATCGAGCGACAGAGTAGTCGGTAGGGGTATCGATCAATCGCTCCAATTCGAACGCACCCGGTGAGTTGTCCGGAGATGGACTTACCTGGGAGTATGCGCCGAACAACCGCGGTGCTAGTCCGGGTAGGGTGGAATCGTTAGAGAGGGCGGCGTGGCTATGTGGCTGGTTGCTGGACTACTTCTTGGTGGTGTTGGACTCTCCTTCTTGACGAGTTTTCACACCCAACTACATGGTCACATCGCGACCTCGGTGTTGGGAGTCTTCGCGGCGGCATGGCTAGTCGCAATGGCAGCGCGCGGCTATGGGTCCTCTTTGGTCTGGACGCTCTTTGGACTCGACATCTCGTTATCGGTTGGGACTGCAACGCTTGCCTATAAGGGGTTCTTCTCGCCAGCAGCACAGATCCGATCGACGATGCCGAGGTTGATAGGTGCAACAGGAATGGCGCTCACTGAGCTCGCGCCGCGAGGGAGCGTAAGGGTCAACGGCGAGGTGTGGTCCGCAGTGTCGCTCTCGGGGGAGATTCCCGTTGGCTCGGAGATTCATGTTGCGTCGGTTAAGGGCATCCATCTCGAGGTCATGAACGTCATCGGTGGCGAACTTCCTCGCGGATTTTTCGAGCTTGATTCTGAGCTTGCTGACAAGCGTCGCGCTTTGAACGAGGACTTGGGTACACAATAGAGACGGTCAAGAGAGATGAGGGTGTGTGATGACAGGAATTGAAATAGTCATCGGGGGTGTCATATTTGTTTTCCTCGTTGCCAGTGCGTTTTCGCTTCGTATCGTGCGCGAATATCAGCGGGTCGTGCTTTTTCGGCTAGGTCGATCATCGGGACTACGCGGTCCTGGCCTGGTGTTGATTAACCCGGTAACAGATCGGCTTCGCCTCGTCGATCTTCGAGAGCAGTACTTAGAGGTGCCACACCAGACGGCGATCACCGCGGATAATGCACCGATCTCGATCGATTTCATCATCTTTTATAAGGTGATCGATCCGGAGATGTCTGTCCTTGCCGTCGAGCACTTTCGAGGGGCAGCGCTGAATGTTGCTGCGACGACGCTCCGGAGCGTGGTGGGAGATATGCCCCTTGATGATGTTCTCTCGAAGCGTGAGGCGATGAATGCCTTACTTCGTGTCCGTCTCGATGAGGTGACGGAACGATGGGGTGTCAAGGTGACCAACGTGGAGGTGCGAGAGGTCA
Organism: uncultured Acidimicrobiaceae bacterium; assembly: GCA_903907185.1. GTDB lineage: Bacteria > Actinomycetota > Acidimicrobiia > Acidimicrobiales > Bog-793 > CAIVND01. Next base: position 491 of record CAIVND010000246.1, on the reverse strand, counting down.
ACCCACCACCGGGAGTACTCGAGGCGATGACACGTCAGATGTCAGCAGAGCGGACCCGACGAGCGGTCGTCACGGAGTCTGAGGGAAACAAATCCGCGGCAATTTTGGCAGCCGAGGGAGAGCGACAGGCCGCAATTACTCTCGCTGAGGGTCACCAACAGGCACAGATCTTGGCAGCTGAGGGAGAGCGACAGGCCGCGCTGTTGAAGGCAGAGGGTTACTCCGGTGGGCTCGAGATCATCTTGAATGTTGCAAAGACCCTCGATGACAAGACGCTGTTGCTGCAGTACTTTGACACACTGAAGCAGATCGGATCTTCTCCGTCGTCGAAGTTCGTTGTCCCCATGGAACTCTCTTCGCTCCTGAATGGGGTAGGCGCGATGATCTCCTCAGCCGAGCAGTCATCGAAGTCAGCAGGTCCTACAACCTAGGTTGCGTTGCAGCGACTTCGCAGAGCCACAACCGTTTGGACTGATAACGAACCCTCAGAT
>CAIVND010000245.1 GCA_903907185.1 uncultured Acidimicrobiaceae bacterium | reverse complement strand
GCATCCTCCATCTTCAGGAGCTTTTGCATCTCGCCCTGCATCAACCGACTGATTGGCACTCCGGTCCACCGTGAGACCACCTCGGCGACATCCTCCGCGTCGACCTCCTCCTTCAACATCTTCTGATGCTCTTGAAGGTTTGAAAGACGACCCGTCGCCTCGACGATCTGCTGCTCAAACGAAGGTAGTTCACCGTAACGAATCTCGGCGGAGGCGCCAAGGTTTCCATCGCGCTCGAAGCGCTCTGCATCACCGCGACGCTGTTCGAGCTGCTCTTTGAGTTCACGGATTGCGATGATCGCGTCGCGCTCGGCCTGCCAGTGCAGCGTCATCGTCGTCTCCTGCTCACGCAGGTTGGCGAGATCGAGATCGATCTTGTCGAGTCGAGCCTGTGAGGCAGGATCGGTCTCTTTCAGTAATGCCACCCGTTCGATCTCGAGCTGACGGGCCTTGCGGGTGATGATGTCGATCTCTGTTGGCATTGAGTCAATCTCGATGCGCAACTTACTCGCCGCCTCATCGATCAGGTCGATCGCCTTGTCCGGAAGGAAACGCCCAGAGATATACCGATCAGAGAGCGTTGCTGCCGCAACCAGAGCTGCATCTTGGATGCGTACTCCGTGATGCACCTCGTAGCGCTCTTTGAGACCTCGCAGAATGGCAACCGTGTCTTCGACCGAGGGTGGCCCGACGTAAACCGGCTGAAAACGGCGCTCAAGTGCGGCATCTTTTTCAATGTGCTTGCGGTACTCGTCGAGCGTCGTCGCTCCAATCATCCGAAGCTCGCCCCGCGAAAGCATCGGCTTGATGATGTTTCCCGCGTCCAGTGCTCCCTCAGCGGCGCCCGCGCCAACGATGGTATGCACCTCATCGATAAAGGTGATGACCTGTCCATCGGATTCGGTGATCTCCTTCAGGACCGCACGGAGTCGTTCTTCGAACTCGCCGCGATACTTCGCACCGGCGATCATTGAGGAGAGGTCCAGTGCGATCACCCGTTTGTTGTTCAGTCCCTCAGGGACATCACCCTCAACGATTCGATTCGCCAGTCCCTCAACGATCGCCGTCTTTCCAACTCCTGGCTCACCGATCAGTACCGGGTTGTTCTTCGTTCGACGCGAGAGAACTTGGATGACACGTCGGATCTCATCATCACGTCCGATCACCGGGTCGAGCTTTCCCCTACGCGCGAGATCGGTGAGATCGCGTCCGTAGCGTTCGAGTGACTGATAGGCGTCCTCTGGATTCTGGTTGGTCACTCGATGTGCGCCACGAACCTCGCGTAACGCAAGGAGCATCTTGTCTCGACCCACCTCAAGTTCATTCGATAGTGCAAGGAGGAGGTGCTCCACAGAGAGGTACTCGTCACCCATCTCTCGCTGCGCCTCCTCGGCGCGTTCAAAGGTGTTGAGAAGTGTGCGCGACAACGAAGGAGCAGTACCGCCATAGACCTTGGCGAGCGGACTCAGCTCCGCGTCAATTCTGTTCCGCATCGCGAGGATGTCGATCCCGAGACGGTCGAGGATCGGTATCGTCACTCCGCCCTCCTGGGTGAGCGCCGCCATCAGCATGTGCCATGGGGTCACCTCCGGGTTCTTCATCGTCTCTGCAAGACGCGTCGCCTCTTGGAAGGCCTCCTGCGTTTTCAGTGTCCACCGGTTTGGATCTAGAGCCATTGTGCTCTCCTCGTTACATTCTGATACTGATTGTCTGTCAGCTCATCGACCATCACAACCACCTTCGCACGGGAAGGCTCTGCTCGCGAAGTGGCACCAGGTCTCGACGGTACCGACGGTGAGTCTCTTCTACAGCTTGGCGGGCAAGTTCGAGCGTCTCGACAAGTTGCTGGCGCAGACTGTCAATCTCGGCCTCAAGCGCAAGGATCTTGCGAACCCCCTCTAGGTTGATGCCCGCATTCGTAAGAACTTGGATCCTCCGCATCTGCGCGATGTCCTCATCGCTATAGCGTCGCGAACCTCCAGGGGTACGGTTCGGATCAAGCAAACCCTTGCGCTCATAGATACGAAGCGTCTGAGGGTGCACGCCAGCACGCTCGGCGGCGACGGATATTACGTAGGTGGTCTGGGTGATCGCCGACTGTTGCAGGGTGATCTCTCCGTCAATGATGATCTTTTGATTGCTCGCCATCTTCGTCACACTCCTAGATGCGCACGTGGATCGCGTGGCATTGCCTCATTGAGCGCCGTGATTGCTTGGCGCTCCTCCTCGGAAAGTTGCAACGGCACATCGACCTCGACCGTGACAAATAGATCCCCTTGGTTGCCAGCACTCGTTACGCCTTTTCCGCGCACTCGGAAGGTCTTTCCGCTCTTCGTGCCCGCTGGAATCTTGAGCGTTACTGGTCGATCGAGCGATGGCACGGTGATCTCACCACCGAGCGTCGCCTCGGCAAAGGTAATTGGCACCGTGATCGTCAGATCACGTCCGCGTCGGCCAAAAAGCTTGTGCGCCTCAACGTGCACGGTGACAAACAGTTCGCCAGCCTGACCACCGAACTGGCCCGGCTCGCCCCGACCCTGAACGCGAATGCGCTGACCATCGACAACACCAGAGGGAATCCTGATCTTGACCTGTCGATCGCTTCTGATCGTGCCGGTGCCGAAGCAGTTCACGCAGGGATCGACCACTTTGGTTCCACGTCCACGACACTCGGTACAGGGCGTGGAGAGCGAGAACATCCCTTGGTTGTCATTGGTCACTCCGGACCCACCACACTTCGGGCAGGCAATCGGTACCGTTCCAGGCTTTGATCCATTCCCACCACAGGTTGGACAGGTGATGTTGCCCGGCACATTGACGGTGGTAACGAGTCCTTCGATCGCATCGTGAAAGGAGAGGTGGATCTGTGCCTCGAGATCGCCACCGCGCTGGGGGACAGCACCCGGACGGCGAGTCCGTGCGCCTGCGCCACCCTGTCGGAACATTCCACCAAACAGATCACCAAGATCACCGACATCGAAGTTAAATCCACCACCTCCGGCGCCGTTGCTAAAACCACCACCACCAAAGCCGGCTGCTGCGGGTCCCGTGCGGCGAACCTCGTCGTACTCCTTGCGCTTCGTCGCGTCTCCGAGCACGTCGTAGGCGTTAGCGATCTCCTTGAAACGCTCCTCCGAACCAGGATTTGCATCCGGGTGGTACTGCTTTGCGAGTTTGCGATAGGCGCGCGTCACCTCTTTCTCGGTCGCCTCCTTCGAGACGCCGAGAACCTTGTAGTAGTCAATCTCAAACCACTCGCGCGCTGGCGCCATGAACTGTTCCTATCCCCGTACCTGCACCATGGCAGGACGGACAACCTTTCCCTTTAACTGATAACCGGCACGAAGTACCTCTGCGACGATCACGCTCGTCTCATTAGAACCATCCTCACGCGGAAGATGCACAACTGCATCATGAACGTTTGGATCGAACTCTGCTCCAATCGCATCGATACGCTCGAGTCCCTCTTTTGTAAGCGTGTCACGGACCAGTGCGGCGATCTGGGTGAGTGCCTGTCGATCGGATGAATCCTCTTCGCCATTTGAATGAGCAATCGCGAGATCAAGTGCATCGAGCGTTGGCAAAAGTCGCTCTACGAGCGACTGGGTCGAACGTTCGACGAGCTCGGTCTGCTGGCGAGACATCCGCTTGCGATAGTTGTCAAAATCGGCCTGTAGTCGGCGTAATGCATCAAGATATTCGTCACGCTCACGGGCAATGGGATCGCTTTCAACCTCACTGAGTATCTCCGCGAGTTCGTCGTCGATTACCTCTTCTGCTGATCGCACATCATCTGTATCGTCGAGGCCGCCCGATGCGACCTCGACATCATCTACAGATTCCTCACGGTCTTCGCTCGATCCCGCTGAGGCGTTGGTTTCATCGGATGTCATTAGGCGGCTCCGCCCTGCTCTTCGACGATCTCCGCGTCGACAACATCGTCATCGGAGGCAGCAGCACTACCACTGTCAGGTGTTGGTGTTGCACCATCTTGCTGTGAGGCCTGCTCATAGAGTCGCTGGGCAAAGGCCTGGGAGGCAGCAACCAACGCGTCGGTTGCCGTACGGATCGCCTCAGTGTCGGTACCCGAAAGTGCGTCCTTCAGCGTCTTCAGGGCGGACTCGACCTTGTCCCGCTCATCTCCCGTGAACTTCTCACCCTCATCCTTAATCAACTTCTCCGTCCGATAGACCAAGGTGTCGGCGTTATTGCGTGTCTCCGCCTCCTCCTTGCGCTGACGGTCCTCCTCCGCGTGTGCTTCAGCGTCTCGGATCATCGTCTCAATATCGTCCTTCGGCAGTGACGACTGACCAGTGATCGTCATCGACTGCTCCTTACCGGTTGCACGATCCTTGGCGGAGACGTGCACGATGCCGTTTGCGTCGATATCAAAGGTGACCTCAATCTGCGGTACGCCCTGTGGTGCCGGTGGTAGATCAACGAGCTGGAACTTTCCGAGCGTCTTGTTGTAACTCGCCATCTCGCGCTCACCCTGGAGCACGTGGATCTCAACGGAGGGCTGATTATCCTCAGCCGTCGTGAAGACCTCGGAACGCTTCGTCGGAATCGTGGTGTTCCGTTCGATCAGGCGGTGCATGATCGAACCCTTCGTCTCAATTCCAAGACTTAGTGGAGTGACATCAAGAAGAAGTACGTCCTTCACCTCACCCCGCAGTACTCCAGCCTGAATAGCAGCACCAACGGCGACAACCTCATCCGGGTTCACGCCCTTGTGTGGCTCCTTGCCAGAAAGGCGCTCAACAAGCTCCTGGACCGCTGGCATACGGGTGGATCCACCGACCATGACAACGTGATCGATATCAGATTTCGTTAGTCCAGCGTCCTTGATCGCTGCCTCAAAGGGCTCGCGACACTTCTCAACGAGGTCAGCAGTGAGCTCTTGAAACTTGGCTCGCGAAAGCTTGAGATCGAGATGCTTTGGCCCATCGGCAGTTGCCGTAATAAAGGGCAGATTGATCGTCGTCTCTTGAACGTTCGAGAGTTCAATCTTCGCCTTCTCGGCCGCCTCTTGGAGGCGCTGCGTTGCCATCTTGTCCGTTGCTAGGTCGACACCCTCGGTATCTTTAAAGGTCTTGATCAACCAATCGATCACGCGCTGGTCCCAGTCATCGCCACCAAGATGCGTATTGCCTGAGGTCGACTTCACCTCAAAGACACCATCTCCGATATCGAGAACCGAGACGTCAAAGGTTCCTCCACCGAGGTCGAAGACAAGAACGGTCTGATCTGCTCCCTCTTTATCAAGTCCGTAGGCAAGCGCGGCTGCGGTTGGCTCATTAATAATTCGAAGGACCTCAAGGCCAGCGATCTGTCCCGCCTCTTTCGTCGCGGTGCGCTGCGCGTCGTCAAAGTAAGCAGGAACCGTAATGACCGCCTGGGTCACCGTGTCACCGAAAAAGGCCTCCGCGTCACGCTTGAGCTTTTGAAGAACCCGGGCACTGATCTCCTGAGGCGTGTAAGCCTTGCCGTCGATATCGACGGTCCAGTTGGTTCCGATTTGACGCTTGACGGAACGGATAGTTCGATCAGGGTTGGTGATCGCCTGACGCTTTGCAACCGTACCGACCAGCACCTCGCCAGACTTCGCAAAGCCGACAATCGATGGTGTTGTGCGCTCACCCTCCGCATTCGGAATGACGGTGGGCTCCCCACCCTCAAGCGTTGCGACAACGCTATTTGTGGTTCCGAGGTCAATACCTACGGCCTTTGGCATCTTTTTGCCTCCATTGAATTGTTTGCTGACAGTTCCGCCGGAGCTTTTAGGGGTCCTAGGCCGCCGACTGATGTTGCAAGTATATCAAAGTTGAGTCGTTGGCTGTCAAGTTCTTACTTCAGTTACCAATACGACCAGTTCACGGACTTGATCAAAAGAGTGTTCCGTCAGATGACAAGGCGCGGTTGCGCAGAATATCAATGACCCCCACTTGCGAGTTGATCGATGCCCCTGCAGAAAAAGTCCAGCTCATGAGATGGCAGTCAGGGGCGGCTGCTGCGCTTTGTTTCGTAGCTCTAGGGGGGTTGAACTGGGATTTTACACAGTGTTAACACAGCTGAAACGCGACATTCTCATGCTCGCCACAGAAATGAAATCCTGCCCTCTTACGATCCCTCACGTTAGTTACGCCGCATCAGCGGTTCTAGGGAAGGAGAGCGGATGTTATTCCCATATCCGACATGGCTTAACCCGGGAGATAACTCCTGGCAGCTGACAGCGGCAACGCTCGTTGGCCTCATGAGCCTCCCAGGTATTGCCGTGCTCTACGGCGGACTGGTGAAGAAGAAGTGGGCGGTCAACACCATGTTGATGGCGTTCGCTGGCTTCTCTGCCGTCCTCGTAGTGTGGGTTTTCTGGGGCTACAACATGGGCTTCGGCGTACCATTTCACCTCGGCGGTAATGGGTCGGCGCCTAACCTGCTCAACGGCTTCCTTGGCCACCCACACTCAATTACGGGTCCCGGTCAGGAAAACCACGAGGCGTTCATCCCACTTCTTAGTGCGGCTGAGCCTGCGTTCCACTTCCCAGCCGCCACGTTGGCTTACTTCCAGTTGGTCTTCGCGGCAATTACACCATTGCTGTTCCTTGGAAGTG
>CAIVND010000244.1 GCA_903907185.1 uncultured Acidimicrobiaceae bacterium | reverse complement strand
TCGACGAAATGTGGATTTGGAAGTTCGATCTCATCGGTAAATTCAAAGTTCGGATTTGCGAAGAGAACCTCCCGCCACTCTGCACCAGGTTTGCGCTCTTCGGTGTCAGCATCAACCGCTGAGAGAAGCTCGCGTACCTTGAGCTGCACAGGACTCGTCTCATCCGCGCGGTTAAACGCGATGATGAGCTCGCCATCGGGAATAAGTACACGAGCGATCTCGGCGAGTGCGGAATCTGTCGCAAACCAGCGAAAAGACTGGCTGCAGATCACCATGTCTACGCTCTTGTCATCCATCGGAAGCGCATCGGCGGTTGCGTCAAGGATCTCAATGTCCGGCAGAATCTGGCGGAACTGATCTCTCATTGCGGCAAGTGGCTCAACCGCGATGATATGGGCGGCGCAGTCGACGAGGATTCGCGTCAGTTTGCCGGTGCCCGCACCAAGATCTACCACGGTGCATCCGGCGGTCAGGTGACCACGGGACCCGAGCCACTCAACGAGCTCCGGTGCATAGCCCGGTCTACCCTGTTCGTACTCTTCAGCTGCAATTTCGAACGCGTTTGCATGGGGGTGCACGGTCATGGCCTAATCATGCCATGGGGTCGATCAACTCGTGCAATGTTCGTCCCGTCCGCCCTCCCCGAGACTATGTGTTGAGCAAAGAGTGAGCGGACAGGCGGCACTTCCCAGCAGTGCTGTAGTTAGAGATCGTTAGCAGTAAGGATGGGAGAGGGTGAGGAGAAAATCTCCTCCAGGTTGATCAAACTGGTGGTCAACCACAAACCCGCCCTCGCTGAGTTCGTTGCGGACTCCCTCAGCGGTGAATTTGGCGCTGATCTCAGTCTGCAGTTCCTCGCCCTCTTCAAAGAAGATCTCAAGTCCAAGCTCTTTCAGCGTGACCTTTTGATGAGAGGTCGAACGAAGGCACATTTCGATCCACTGATGTTGCTCGTCGAATCGCGCGACATGTGTGAAGTTTTCGACGTCGAAATTTGCTCCGAGTTCCCGATTGAGCACGTTGAGTACGTTGAGGTTAAAGGCAGCGGTGACACCTTCGTGGTCGTCATAGGCAGCGATCAATCGCGCGCGATCCTTGACCAGGTCGGTGCCGAGGAGAAACGCGTCGCTGCTATCGAGCTCACTATCGAGATTGAAGTACATGCGTTGCCGTGCGCTGGGTTCGAGGTTACCGATCGTTCCCCCGAGGAACGCAACGAGTTTCGAGCCCTCACCAGTAAAGAGACCACTGAGATCATGGAAGTCCGCCACCGTCGCGGTGACCTTTAGTCCCGGATACTCCGCAGCGATCTCGAGGGTGGCTGCCTCAAGGGTCGATTGGGCTACGTCAACAGCGATGTAGTGGCGCAATGTCCCGTTAGCCGCCATTGCATCGAGAAGAACTCGCGTCTTTGTACAGGTGCCGGCACCAAGCTCAATGAGCGTCGATGCCTTCGTCACTTCGGCGATCGTTGCAGCATGTGCTTCGAGCAGCGCGTGCTCGGCTCGGGTTGGGTAATACTCATCGAGTCGCGTGATCTGATCAAAAAGCTCACTTCCGATCGCGTCATAGAACCAGACGGCGGGCAAAGTCTTGGGACTTGAGGTAAGTCCAACAGCAGCATCGTGCTCGAGCGCTGCGCGCATGGCATTGGGATTGAGCCGAACGTCGAGCTCAGGTCGTAGAGAGGTCATCTTGCATCGCGTGCGAGCCGGATGCCGGTATAGGGCCAACGAGCTCCTGCATAGAAAAAGTTGCGATAGGTGGATCGAGTGTGGTCCTCCGGAGTAATCGAGGCGCCACCACGCAGTACCTGCTGGTTGACCATGAACTTTCCGTTGTACTCCCCGACTGCTCCAGGTGCGGTCCGAAAACCGGGGTAGGGGCTATAGGCATTCTGGGTCCACTGCCAGACCGATCCGAAGAATCCCACACCTGCTGTGACCTGGGGCGGCTCGAAGGCGTAGGACTCGATGACCGGATAACGGGTAGCTACGACCTCCCATTCGGCCTCGGTGGGAAGACGTGCACCCCTCCATCGGGCGAAGGCATCGGCCTCGTAGTAGCTCACGTGACTTACCGGGTCGCAGGGGTTGAGCTCTTCGGAGCCAAAGAGCGTGAAACGTCGCCAGGAATCATCTTCGCAAGTCCAGTAGAGGGGGGCCTCCCAACCAAGCGACCCAACAGAAGACCAACCCTCAGAGAGCCAGAGTTCAGGACGGTGATAGCCACCGTCTTCGATGAACTCGAGGTACTCGCCACAGCTAACAAGTGTCGAGTCGATGGAGAAAGGCTCAAGAAACTGCTGATGACGCGGTAACTCGTTGTCGAAACAGAACTGGGAGCCATCTGCTCCAATCTCAAAAACCCCACCTTCGGTTTCGATCGGCTTCGGGGAGGGCTGTGCATGAGTGTTCTCAAACTGAACCGATGGCCGTTTGGCGTAGGCGGTTGGATTGGGGTGTTGAAAAAGTACGTGTTTCACATCCATGAGGAGAAGCTCTTGATGTTGTTTTTCATGATGAATGCCAAGTTGGACGAGACCACCCTTGGCCTCATCTAATGCTTCATCAAGGAGCACCTCGACGCGTCGGTCGACATCTTCGCGGTATCGACCGATCTCGATGGCGCTGGGGCGCGAGAGAACGCCGCGTCTCGCTCGATCGACTCGTGGACCTACCGTTTCATAGTAAGAGTTGAAGAGAAAATCGAACCCGTCGTCGTACGGTGATCCAAGCCGAGTGTTGGCGAGCACAAAAGTCTCGAAGAACCATGTTGTGTGCGCCCGGTGCCACTTCGTGGGACTGACATCGGGCATCGATTGCACTGTTTGGTCCTCTGGAGTCAGAGGAGCTGCGAGCTCTTCGGTATGCCGGCGGACGTCAAAATACCGATCCTTCAGGGTCGAATGGGACGTTTCAGGCAACCGTCACACCCTTCCAAAAGGCAACATAGCCAGCGATCTCTTTGGCAGCGTCCTTGGGCTCAGGATAAAACCACGCCGCGTCGACGTTTGTCTCACCGCCGGCATTGACCGAGTAGTAGCTCGCCGTACCCTTCCATGGGCAGATCGAGTGGGTTTCACTGTTCACCAAGACATCCGCTGAAACAGATTCCGGAGGGAAGTAGTGGTTACCTTCAATGATGATGGTTTGATCGCTCTCCGCGAGCAGCTGTCCATTCCACGTTGCCTTCACCGTCATATCTCCTCCATCTCCTTTGAGGCCGAAGTTGCCTCTGTCAATTCACTGCCTGAAAGTTTAAAAATCCGGAAGTTTAAAAATAAGGCTGAGCTATCTCTGCTATCTCTCCTCGAGCACGGCAGATGTATATCGACACACCTGCTCGGCCAGCACTGGTTAGTGGATTTTGTCGCCCCCGTCGATTCGTATTCGAGTCTAAATGGATCGTTGGATGTTTAGGTCGGTCTTTTATCGACTGAAGAATTGGGATCGAGCTCGTCTCGATCGATGGGCGCCATGCAGTTCAAATTCTTGGCCAATGGTCTGTGTATGAGCTGGGGGCGTGACTCAATTGGAAACTATCTTCGATCTCTCGCTGGTCTTCGAGGTGCGTCGTTGCCTCCGAACGGGTCAGGCGAACGATGAAAGGGTGTCTGACCTCGGGTGGCTCCTGTGGCACAATCTGGCGGTGAAAGTTCTTGCGCAGATCCCGTGACAACGGTAAGTGTATGCATCTCGAGCTACAACTACGGCCGCTATGTTGGCGCGACTATCGAGCTGAGTAAGAACCACTCCAGAAACAATTGTTGAGACGACGGCAAGTCGGAAGAGAAGGGCCCGCTCGATGTTTTTTACCTTGCACACTCTGGCTTGATAGAGACGCCATGCTGCAGCGAGAAAAAGCGAAATGACCGTGGTTAGCCCTGCTGCAATGATCTTGTGCGTTTCGGTCGATTGTCCCGACGTGCCGTTCGCACTGGAACTTTCGAGGAGGAGGGGGAGCCAAGCCAAAATGAGCGCAAGTGCATCGAGTTCGACAAGTATCCGGCGGAGTCGCGTGGATCCACGGTTTGGACGGGCGGGTTCAGAGAGGTCCGGCGCGATAAGGACGCTGCGAAGCTTCTGCCGCTCGTTTCTGTTCGTAGAACTGCGGTATGAGGAGAGATGTAACAGCATGTGAGGGCTTTGGCGCGCCGATCTTCGAGGTGACACAGCTGTGTCGGGACCACCCATGTGTCCCGTTGTGTCTTTTTCGAGTGGAGCGGTCATGTTGGGGTACTCAATCCTACGGTTCGGTCGGTATTCGGGATCTGCTTGGGGTCAGGAGCGGAAGCTGTTACTAGAGACACTATTGGTAGCAGTCCGCACCACGTTACGTAACGTACGTAGCTGCTGGTCAACTTGTCTGTCTTGGAGAGCCAAAACAGCGCGTTCTTGCACTTTGTAGGTCGGTTCTGGCGGTAGTAAGTCATTCTCATCGTTAACGGTCAATTTGACTGACTGATTGAGAGCCAGGGTTGTCAATGAGGCCTTTCGGTGGTTGGGAGTATTGAGCAGGCGATGATGACCTCGGTGTTTGACGGAACTGGGCCCTGTCTCAACTTTGCAATTCTCAATAAGGCAGGCAGAATCATGTTTACGCTCAGTATCTGCATGTATTAGCGCTCGATTGCACCTGCTCATGGCATCCATAGTTCACATTCTCACTACGCTTCAGTCGGCACCACCAATCGATGAATGCCTTGATACAAGTTGGGTAAAACCTTTTATTCACGGTGAAACTCTGCTGTGCCTTGAACGTTATCGGGCTAAATAATTGGAGTCGATATAGTTGGGAAGCTATTGGGCTAATTGGGCAATATTTGTTCCTTCCCGAGATCTCGCCGAAAATACATCTGCTGCGCGCATTCAGTGCATGATCACCTAACATTCCGGGGACTTGGTGAATGTGTCGCCGGGTAGATGGAGGTACCACCTACATGCGCGTCTTGGTCACTGGCGGTGCGGGCTTTATCGGATCGACGCTCGTCGACCGACTTCTCGAAGAGGATGACGAGGTTGATGTCGTTGACAACCTCTCATCCGGCTCTCGGCTGAATATCGCCTCTGCCCAGTCTCGATCAAATGCCTGTCAGTTTTATGAGCTTGACATTCGATCGAGCGAGTTTGATGAACTTGTTAACGATCGGCGTCCAGAGATCATCTACCATCTTGCTGCCCAGGTCAGCGTTGCAGTCTCAGTTCGAGAGCCGCTGATGGATGCGGAGCTCAACGTCCTCGGTAGCCTTCACGTTCTGGATGCTGCACGATTCTCAGGAGTAAAAAAGGTCGTGTTCGCGGCGAGCGGAGGAACCCTCTACGGTGACGTTCCGAGGTCCGAACTTCCTATCGCTGAAGGCCGGCCGCACAGCTCAAGTTCACCGTACGGCCTCGCAAAAAGGGTAGTTTGCGATTATCTCCGGCTCTATCAAGAGCTCTACGGCCTCGAATATGCGGCAATGGCACTGGCAAACGTCTATGGCCCCCGACAGGACCCTCATGGGGAGGCGGGTGTGGTCGCGATATTTGCACGCCGCTTGATTGCAGGTTCACCGGTGACGATCAATGGGGATGGGTTGCAAACGCGCGATTTCGTACATGTCAATGATGTTGTAGAAGCATTTGTGCGGGCTGCAAAGAAAAGTAGTAGCTCAATTTTTAACATTGGGACCGGGATTCAAACTTCGGTGAATGACTTGTACGCGGCCCTTGCGTCACAGGTCGATGGAGCATCACCTGCTACCCATGGGCCTGCGCGAACCGGCGACGTGGAGGCAAGCGCACTCGACTCCACCCTTGCAAGAGACGTTCTTGGCTGGGTCCCTAAGGTTGATCTTGGCGAAGGAGTTGGCTCCGTCTTAGCGTTCGAGCGTCAAAGAACCTAACTTTGCGACGGTCAGTTTCAAGAAGTTGTCGCAAGTTCGCTAGCGCAGTATTTACACTTTGTTGCAGCAGGTGGCAGATCGGCTGATAGACAGCTTGGGCATGTCTTTGTCGCTGGCGGATCGCCGAAGACGATGGTGCCCCTTTTCTTCATGTAGGCACGATAGGGCACGACGATCACAAAATAGATCACCGCCATAAAGATCACGAAATAGACAATGGCTGAGATAAATGAACCCACATCGATGCGCTGTCCGTTGATCGTCCAGCCCAGTCCCTTTCCGCCAGATCCACCTCCGCCGGCAGCATTGACCAGCGGAGTGATGATGTTGTCAGTGAAGGCTTTGATGAGCGTGCTGAAGGCGAGAGCGACAACCAGACCGACTGCGATGACGACCAGTTGGCCTTGCATGAGAAAGTTTTTAAATCCTTTGAGCATCTCTGTCTCCTCGCCTGTGCGATCTACTCGTTGACTGTCGTTTTATCGTACCCGTCGGTTGAGTGCTCTCAGATTCGAGGCCTGCATCTGTGGGTGAAGCTGTGAGTTGCTTTCATCCGAAGCAAATCTGTCAACTTGTCAAGATAGTCGGCCACCTTCGGATAGTGATTGAGCCCGAGTGAACCCACATGATCTTGATCGGAGGTAGGCGTCAGCGAAAGGAGCGATACCTAGCGGTCATTTTCGCTTGTTTCCTAGACATTTCAGTTTTTTAAAATTTAGGAAAAGTTCATTCTTGTGAATGCCTATCAATGAAGCGTCTCATTACAATGGTGACGAGCAAGGGGGGAGAGAGAAGGCAACAACGTGAGCAAGATGATTCGACGGATCTATTTGGCGTGGATGAAGACAAATAGTGAGGTAATTAAGGGAACGCGAGAATCCGTCACGAAATAGAGCCATTCTCTCCCCGTTAAGTTGAGTGCTTCTTCAACCGAAACAATGTTTCATCGAAAAGACGCTCTGAAGGATTAGTCACGACCAGGTTTCTGGTCTGCGCGGGATCTGCCGCCCTAGCATCCGCTGCGTGGCAGTTTTTAACTCCCCGGGGCGCCTCTTCGCGCAACTGAGTCGATGACCACCGCAACGAGCAGGACAAGTGCGGTAACCATATATTGGGCAGCCGCGCTCAGTCCGATGAAGCCCGACTCCAGTGTCGTTCCGCTAGTGAACAAACACCCGATTTCAGCTGCACTTTCGATCGGCGAGGATCATGAATCACGCGCCCACTTTGGTGCGACCAAGAGTCCCGATTGCAACGCCGTCATCTGTCGACGATGATCATGATTGGTAGCAAAATCGATGATGATGGAAAAGCAAATTGGCTGTCCTATCATTGGATGGAACTTCCAATGTGAAGTTATCCACGCAGATAAAACGAGACTGTTGGCCCACTGTCTTACCCTTGGGGTCAACGCGCTGATTGGGAGAGGGTCATTTTGTCGAACGTTGAAACTACAAACACGGTAGCGAGCCTTGATCAGGGGGTAACGCTTCCAGGCATAGATAGCTCAACAGTGGTCCTCGTAGCTGGGGGTTCGGGTGCCATAGGGTTTCGTTCGGCTGAGGTCTTTTCCTCTCTTGGAGCGAAGGTGGCGATCATGTCGCGCACGGCGGAGTCTGGCGCCGATGCCAAGAGGCGTCTAGGGGACTCGGAGAATTTACTCAGTGCTGTCGGCGACGTCTCCTCTCAAGCCGACGCAGAACGGGTAGTTAACGAAGTGCTTGCCCGGTGGGGGCGACTTGACGTGCTCGTAAACTGCGCTGCAGTCGGTGGAAATGCCTCACTTGAGGATACAGATGAGGAGCGCATCGATACGATCCTTGCCGCAAATGTCAAAGGCACTTTGCTCATGGCGAAAGCGGCCGCGATTCCGATGCGCGAACAGGGCCGCGGGCGCATTATCAACGTCTCGTCGATAATGGGACATCGATCAGCTCCAAATAGCTTTCTTTATGGTGCCTCGAAGGCTGCGGTCGGGCATGCGACTCGGGCGTTGGCTGTCGAGCTGGGACCCTCGGGGATCACGGTGAACTGTGTAAGCCCAGCAAATACACCTTCGGCCTTGCGTGCCTTTGACGAGGCTCCCGGCTCTCAGGCCGATCAGCCAAAACAAGCCGCTGGTGCGCCAACAAAGATTCCTCTTCGCCGTCGCGGTGTCCTCGATGACTATGTTGGGCCGATCGTCTTCTTCGCGTCAGAACTCGCAGCCTATGTGACTGGAGCAGATGTGCTTTCGGACGGCGGTCTTTCGCTGCTGAGGGCATAACTCGTAATCCAACCTCCCAAGACTATTGTTGCCTCAACGTAGGAGTTCGAAATGTCCAAGCAAACGCCAACTGAGAAGCGCAGGGCGCTTCGTACGCTTCTGGCAGCCGATGAGGTAGCGCTCGCCCCGAGCTGTGGTGATGCAATTACGAGCAGATTGATCGAGTCGTTGGGGTTGAAGGTGATTCACGGCTCGGGGAGTTCTTTACACCGCAACGCCGGCTTCCAAGACGCCGGAATCCTTACAATGACGGAGATGCTGAACGCTCTCGAGCGGATGGCCAGTGCGGTAAATATTCCCGTGATCGGTGATGCAGACACTGGATTTGGTGGCGTGACAAATGTTGTTCGAACGGTTGAGGAGTATGAGCGTGCTGGGCTTGCCGCGATGCACCTTGAGGATCAGCTCACTCCTAAGCGGCCGCCGAGCGCTGGTGGAGAGACAAGTTCAATCTCACGCCAGGAGATGGTTGACAAGATTCGAGCGGCTGTTGATACGCGCGTCGATGAGAGCTTTGTAATCATCGCTCGATCCGAGGTAACAGGCGACCTCAATGAGGTTATAGATCGGCTGGGCGAATGCCTGGAGGCGGGTGCCGATGCAGCATGGCTAAGTGTCTCAAAGCCAGAGGAGATCGAGACCGTTCGTGCTGCACTCGACCGTCCACTGATCGGAGTACTTCCGCGGAACATGGCAATGTCAGAGTTTGGACGTTTGGGAGCAAATATCGCCTGCCTTCCAACCTGGTTGGAGACCGTCGCGTCAGTTGCGAAGAAGCAGCTTCTCGAGCAGCTCATGGAGACAGGCACGATGGCTGGCTACCTTTCGACACTGCCCGGAGTTGAAGAGATGCGCACCTTTGTTCAAGATCAGGGTGGCGAAGAGATGCGCTCAATCGAGGCACGCTTCGCCCACTAGCAACTAGAAGCAGCTACCCGACGACTTTGATTCCATCAATAATTATTTACCTAGCTGAAAGCGTATAGAAATCTCTCACCCACCAAGATTGAAAGAAACGGTCGCCGAGATCGTTCATCTTTGGGTAAAGGGTCTGTTGATTGACAGGCGAAGCGGGTGCCCTGTTTGACGGGTTATAGGTCGCCATGAAAACAAACATGGTGTTCATGTCGAGTTCCATCGCACGCACGGCGCCCGCCCTTACAAGCGTGTTGGCGATATCGGTGATGTTGAGATTTTGACCTGCCACATAGATCAGAGCACCTGATCGTGTGATGCCAAGACCTGAACGATTCACATAGGCAGAGTTGTTCAAAACGGTCAATGTTGCGCCCCAAATCTTGGTGTCTTTGGGATTGAGCCCGGGAGCAGGCTTTCCGTCATTTACTAGCAGCGGCAAATTCTGCCGTACTGAGACAATTTTTGGTGACATTTTGAGACGGGCACCCCAAGAGTCAAGAGCGATAGTTCCGTCCCGATAGATCACAAGTGAAGCTGCACCAGATCGAAGCGGGATAATGGTGTGCCCCTCTGTGTAGTAGCCGCCTCGTGAGTCAGTGATCTGAAAACCTGAATTGAAGGCCGCAACAAGTGATCGAGCTGCATTTTTAGAGATTGGAGCTTGATAGTGATAAGGCCCATCACCAGGGATCATCGATCCGGAGTAGAGCGTCGGCTGAAGCAATGACATGTCAAACCACGCAATCGAGGCTGCCAGTCTGCTGTGGTATTTGTCGGGTCGAAGATAGGTCTCATAAACCGCCGGCAAGTTATGAACGGAGCGGCCAGCGGCGTGCCATACCCCCTCCTCCCGCGTCGACCCTCGGAAGAAGGGATGGAGATCTCGAGGAGGTGTCATGTGCTTTGTCTCGATGAAGAGCTGTTCACTTGGCCGGGCTCCCCGGGTACTTGGGATGTCAACAGCTTTGGGAATACCTCCAGGCGGAGGTTGATGATGCGCGTACCAGAAGTTTTCGACGGTTCCGACGACAATTCCAGCGCCATGTAGCCGTGTCCACTCAGCAGCCCTCGCGGGGATAGAGCTGCCATAGCCCCTATTGCCGAGGGCGAACGACAGCGATATCAGCGGGGGAATTGCCGCGAGAACCAGAATGACGCCGATGAGGCGTCTCCATCGGCGAATGGAATTCATTAGAACGCTGAAACGGCCGAAAGACCTCAAGTTCAATCACCTCCCCCGATGGTGTTTAAAAGTCACATCAACCTACACAAGGATGAGAGGTCGACATCTTCGAGTGGTTCATTTCATGATGAAGGCATCGTTTGTGCTGGTCGCTAAAGACCAAGCGTGCTCAACGCCCCTTGGAGGGACTGTGTAAACCCTTGGCTGGTGTAGGTCGCGCCGGAGATGCCCGCAATGTTTGCGCTATTCGCAGCGATCGCCTCGCGCTCAAGTGGAGGAATTGCAATCTGATCGATCTGTTGTGACCGGAACTGCCCACCATCATTGAGCGAGGCGATCGATACCTTGACGATCTTTTGTGCCGCAACTGTGACGTTGACGGAGATGGTTCCATAGAAGTAGTTCTCAACCGGTCCGGTTGCTGAGCTTGACCCGGTGGGAACTTGGGTCGTCGTCGTCGTTGTTGTTGTTGTCGATGTTGTGCTCGGAGGATTTGTCGTCGAGGTTGACCTTGGAGAGGTCGTCGTTGTGGTCGATAGTGGAGTGGTTGTGCTGGTCGAAGGTGATGGAGTTAACGTTGGAGTACTGGTACTCGTGGAGGTACTCGAGCTGGCCGAGCTGCCGGAATTTGAACCCTTGGCTACCGGTTTCGGCGCCACACCGGCCGAAGCTCCATTTGTATCCGAAGAGCCGGACTGCAGGGAGTTGAGGTTGAGCGGCGCTACCGAACTTGAACGGAAGGTCATCAGCGCGATTCCACCGATGAGTGTTGAGGTAATGACAAAGGGCGACCTTCTCATTGCGTTTCCAAATATGTAAAGCGAGCGTTCAGCTCCAGGTTTTCAATCATCGTCAGACTCGTGGCGCGCTTCATCGGTCGCACCTGTCCCGCTGTTTTCCGGCAGGTCCGATTGAAACTTACTCGAGGGTGTCGCGCTATTGGTGCTGGTCGTCGGCGGTTGTTGGACCAGGGTTGTCGAAGTAGTTGAACTTGGTGAACGTCGGGTAGAAAGTTGGATCGATGATCCAGACGCAGAGTTACTCGATGATGAGTTCGCTACGCCTGAGGTTCGCAGTTCATTATGGGTGTGGCTAGAGACGGCGTAAAAGGAGAGGAGCCCGAGTAGTCCACCAACTAAGCCAACTGCAAAGATCGAGGATCGCTTCATGTTTGCCTCATATAACTAGGACTAACAGTCCGTTAGAAGGAAAATACTTCAAGATGGATCCGGTCTGGGCTCACCCCGAGCTGTTCAGCAGCAGTGCTAACAGCTGAACTGAATGCACCCGGCCCACAGATGTAAATATCGCAATCAGCAATATCTGGAACGAGCTTTCGAAGAGTCTTGCGATCGAGTTGGATCTTTGATCGTGATCCGATAAGCGCGTGGTAGCTGCCGCGCCGTTCATTAACCAGTGCCGAGATCTCATCATGGTGAACAAGCTCTGTCTCAGCCGAGGCCCGGACGATGACGCTGACCTCGACTCCATCTGGCAGATCTTCAAGAAGTGCGCGAAGTGGTGTGACGCCAACTCCTGCACCGATGAGAACAACCCTGTCTGATCGACGTACGTGATGAGTGAACGCCCCATAGGGTCCCTCGATCAGCACTCGAGTTCCAACTTAGAGTTTCGCAACTTCGCCGCTCTGATCGCC
>CAIVND010000243.1 GCA_903907185.1 uncultured Acidimicrobiaceae bacterium | reverse complement strand
GGTCGCGCACAAGATGCTCGGCGGACTGTATGGCAGGGCTATCGCGATTGTTGTTGGTAAAGGCCACAACGGCGATGACGGGCGATCGGCTGGCCACCATCTGACCGCTCGAGGTGCGAAGGTCATGGTCATCGAGGTGGCAGATTGTCCTGAATCGCTACCCGCAGTCGATCTCACGATCGATGCGGCATTTGGCACGGGATTTCATGGCTCTTATAGCGCACCCAATGTCGCGGATCATTCGTTGGTTCTTGCAATCGATATACCTAGCGGTGTTGATGGCGTGACGGGCATCGCCTGTCCCGGAGCGGTCAGAGCAGATGTCACGATTACCTTTGGGGCTCACAAACCCGGACTTCTCTTTGCAGATGGACCCGATCACGCGGGTGAGGTAGTCCTCGATCCAATCGGCCTTGAGATCGACAAGAGTGACATCTGGCTCGTTGAAGATTCAGATCTCTTTGGCTCCATCCCCGTTCGCGACCACAGTGCACACAAATGGAAACGAGCGGTCGTGATTGTCGCAGGATCTCCTGGCATGACCGGAGCAGCGCATCTCAGTTCACTTAGTGCGCTCCGAGCTGGCGCGAGCATGGTGCGCCTCGGTGCGCCAGGTGTCAGCGCAACCGAGTTTGACGTGATCGAAGCGGTCTCACTTAACCTTCCTCTGCAGGGCGCAGCGGTAGTGATTGAAGATGAACTTCATCGAGCACATTCACTCATCATTGGACCAGGACTCGGAGGCGACGCGCACGTCGTCGGTGAGATCCGCGAAATCATCGCGCAGACAGAGATCCCGATGGTGATCGACGCCGATGGTCTCAACGCCCTTGGCCGGGTCGCAAAGGGAGATCCAATCCTCTTTCCCCGTAACAAGAAGGTTGTGCTGACGCCACACGATGGTGAATTCGCTCGACTCCTCGGACGGACACCAGGAGACGATCGGATTTCAAGTGCCCGTGAGCTTGCCGAGCTCACCGGCGCCGTTGTCCTCTTGAAGGGAGCGACGACCATCGTGGCTGGACCGACTGGGCCAACGCTGTTGGTCAACTCCGGGACAAGCGCGCTTGCAACAGCTGGGACGGGTGATGTCCTTAGTGGTGTTATCGGAGCGCTTCTTGCGCAGGGTTTGACACCGATGCACGCCGCGGCATTTGGCGCACACCTGCACGGTAGGGCGGGATCCATGGCGAGGTCGGGGAGTCTGATCGCCTCCGATCTGCCGCAACTGATCGCCAACGCTATTGCTCTGTTTGTGCACCCACTCGCGGGTTCTCGAGATCGTAAATGAGATCACCGCAGCGATGAGTGATCAACATTCAACTCTTGGAGTATTTCGACCTGCATGGGCAGAGATCGACTCCAACGCCTTGGCTCACAATGTTCGTTCGATCATCGACCTCGTTCATCCGGCAGAGCTCTGTGCTGTTGTCAAGGCTGATGGATATGGACACAGTGCTGTCGTCGTTGCTGAGGAGGTGTTGCGTGCAGGCGCTACCCGCCTCGCGGTCGCCCTCGTCGAGGAGGGACTTGCGCTGCGAGAGGCAGGCATCACGGCACCGATCTTGGTTCTTTCCGAGCCAAGTAATCGCGGCATGCGAGCGGCGATACAGGCACAGATTACGCCAACGCTTTATTCAGCACAGGGTGTTGTATCGGCCCGCGAAGCAGCGGCGGCAAATGGTCAAGCGGTTGCGGTGCACCTCAAGATCGACACCGGTATGCACCGCGTCGGTGCCGATCCGCAGGATGTCCTCTCGCTTGCAACAGCCATCCTCGATGGCGATGATCTCCTGCTTGAGGGAATTTGGACACACTTCAGCGTGGCAGATGATCCTGACGATCCCTACACGGCGATACAGATTGCACTCTTTGACGCGACCGTGCAGGCACTTCGCGAGTTCGGTATCACTGCTCCAATTCACCATCTTGCCAATAGCGCGGGAGCGCTCGCGCATCCTGGTTCTCGACGTGATTGGGTTCGTTGCGGGATCGCGCTCTATGGATATCTCCCCGAGAGTTCGCTTGTCCCAAGTTCGCAAGTCTCGCTTGCGCCGGTGCTGTCGTTAAAGGCACAGGTCGCCTTTGTGCGACCACTCGACGCGGGGGAACGACCAAGTTATGGTCGCATCACCGAACTCAAAGAGGCAGGTGATGTGGCGGTGGTACCTATCGGCTATGCCGATGGTGTTCCTAGAAATCTCGGAAGATGTGGGGGCGAAGTTCTCATTCGAGGGAGACGCCGCAAGATCATCGGCAACGTAACGATGGACCAGATCATGGTGGAGTGCGGAACAACTGGAGAGGTAGTCGTGGGCGACGAGGTTGTCTTGCTTGGATATCAGGGGACCGACGAGATCACCGCACAGGAGTGGGCAACAAAAGTAGGCACAATTGTTTACGAGATCCTCTGTGCGATCGGACCGAGAGTGCCAAGAGTCGTCATTCCGATCTCTGCGAGCTAGCCGATATGGCCAAGGCAACATTGAGCGAGCTCCGAATTGAGGCATTGGGATGTGTTGCCTGTGACCTGCATCGCACGCGCACCAAGGTGGTTTTTGGATCGGGTAGCGAACGAGCCAGTCTGATGATCGTGGGCGAGGCGCCGGGACGGGATGAGGACCTTTCCGGGCTCCCGTTTGTTGGAAGGTCGGGGCGCTTGGTCACGACGCTGCTCGAAGAGGAGTTTGGGAGATCGCGTGATTGGTGTTTCATCTCAAATGTTGTCAAATGTCGACCTCCAGACAATCGCAATCCAACCAGGGTCGAAGTACTGACCTGTCAGCACTATCTCAAAGGCCAAATTGAACTCGTTGCCCCACAGATCATCATGCCGCTTGGAAACTTCGCGACTCGATCGCTTCTCTCGACCAATGAGGGAATCACAACTCTTCGTGGAAAGGTCGTTGATCGTGGACGTTACCTGGTGATCCCGAGTTTCCATCCTGCGGCGGCGCTTCGAGGCGGCCAAAAGGTGATGGGTCTTCTCCGAGAAGATTTTCGCTACGCTGCAGAACTGCTCAGGAAGATCACCGAACAATGAAAAAAACGATGTAGCCATGAACGAACTCGTACTCTTGCTTGCAGATGAGCGGTGGACAAAGATCCTTGGCGAGGTGCTTGCACCTCGACTTTTGCCGGGCGATGTTGTTCTCCTCACGGGCGACCTTGGAGCTGGAAAGACCACCCTGGTAAAGGGCCTGATGGGCGCTTTGGATGAGAGCATCGACGTGACGAGTCCCAGTTTTGCTCTCTGTCATCAGTATGACTCGATCCCCCCGATCGCTCACGTTGACTGTTGGCGAATGGAAAGTGAATCCGAACTCGATGAGCTCGCACTCGATGAGCTCCTTGACGATGGCTGGGTCGCAGTCATCGAGTGGGGAGAGCGACTCGGGAGTCGCTATGACGATCGTGCCCTCCACATCACTCTCACAACCGAACGCGATGGAAGAGCTGCGCTTCTCGTGACCAACTGCGACAGGTGGATGCGCGAGCTGGAACTTCTCGCTGCATCGAGCGGATCGATCGGAGGGTCATGCTGATCCTTGCACTCGAGAGTGCCACCATCAGTGTTGGGGTGAGCGTCGTCGATGAAACAGGAGTCCTCGCGTCAAAAAACGTCCTGCCAGGACGGTTGCAGACAGAAACCCTCCATCCGCTAATCAGAGAGATCATGAACCAGTCGGGAGTGACGATGACTGATCTTGACGCGATTGTCGTTGATATTGGTCCTGGACTTTTTACCGGCCTTCGTGTCGGAATCTCCACTGCGAAAACGCTCGCATTTGCTCTCGATATTCCAATTGTTGGCTGTACCTCGACTGCCACGCTTATTGCCGCAGCACCGCAGGGCCGGCCCACGGTTGCAATCATCGATGTTCGCCGATCTGAGGTGGTCTATGCAGACGGTGACGCTCCCAATGACCTCCATCTCACAACGCCACTGAAATGTGCGGAGATGTTGCGTGCGGATGACAAACTCATCGGAGCGGCCCTTGTTGGTGATGGTGTTCCTCGTCATGCGGAGGTGTTTGCCTCAGTGATCGCCGAGCGATCTTTGGAAGTTGTTGAGGAAGAGCGATCGCCCGATGCCGGATCACTTGGGCTTTTGGGGCTACGCGCCTTGGAACGGGGTGAGGGAGTTCCAGCGGTCGAGCTCACTCCGCTCTACCTCCGCGAGGCTGACGCAAAGATCAATTGGAGTGCACGCGATCTTTCCAAGGTGGACAACAGGTGACATTGTTTAAGAGAGCACACCGAGATGAGATAGCAGTCGTACCGATGAACACAGCACACCTCGATGAAGTGATGTCGATTGAATCATCGGTCTTCCCGACACCATGGTCAAAGAGCCTTTATCGGTCTGAGCTTGAGATCCCTGATACAAGGATCTACCTCTGCCTCGTCGAGCGCGGACGAGTCATTGGTTACATCGGAGCGATGTTGGTTGTAGATGAGGTCCACATCACGACCATCGCCGTGAAGGAGTCCGAGCAACGTCGTGGCATCGGAAAGGCTCTCCTGCTTCATAGCCTCATGATTGCGAGATCACGCGGAGCACTCGCTGCAACCTTGGAGGTTCGCGTGAGCAGTCAGGGTGCGCACTCGCTTTATCACCGTTTTGGTTTTGCGCCAGCAGGGATAAGAAAGAACTACTACGCCGAAGAGCACGAAGATGCCCTCATTATGTGGTCACATGACCTTCAAGGCGACGAGTTCAATGCCCGTCTGACAACCATCGCGAGTGAGCTCAAAATTCAGGGCTTGCCCCTCCCCACTTTGTCGGATAACGGATCGTAACGATGAGAATGGAAGGCCCACTGGGAGTTAGTGATCTGTTGTTGGCGATCGAGAGTTCGTGTGATGAGACCGCGGTTGCCATCATCCGAGGAGGGACGCAGATCGTCTCTTCGGTCGTTTCAAGTCAAGTCGATCTCCACCGTGCCTATGGGGGAGTCGTCCCCGAGCTCGCGTCTCGAGCACACCTCGAATTGATCGTGCCACTGATTCGCGAGGCGCTGAGTGAAGCCGGCTGTACTGCTCACGGAACGCTCATCAACGGCGAGCCGGGCATCCGTGCAATTGGTGCCACCTATGGCCCCGGACTCATCGGGCCGCTCCTTGTGGGGGTTGCTGCGGCAAAGGCGCTCGCGCTCGCCTGGGATCTGCCCTTCATCGGTGTCAATCACCTTGAGGGGCACCTCTATGCGTCGCTTCTCGAAGATCCTGAGATGGAATTTCCCGTGGTGGTTCTCCTCGTTTCCGGTGGGCATACGCTCTTGATCTCGATGCAGGCTCCTGGTGAGTACTCCATCCTCGGTTCGACGGTCGACGATGCAGCGGGGGAGGCCTTCGACAAGGTTGCTCGATACCTTGGCTACGGTTACCCCGGTGGCCCGGCGATCGAAGACGCGGCGCACACGGTATTGATGCCTGAGATTCGTTTTACTCCGCCGATGCTTCATGAGGGCCTCAATTTTTCTTTCTCCGGTCTCAAGACTGCGGCGGTGCAGTATGTCAAGGCGAACCCCACCGTTGCGAGCGCTCAAGTAGCAGCCGCATTCCAGCGTGCGGTCATTGAGGTGCTGGTAACAAAGACAGTCGTCGCTGCTGAGCTCACCGACGCCCGGGGAATCTGTATCGCTGGAGGAGTTGCTGCAAATGGGGCGCTCCGTGAGGCAATGATCGCCGAGGGAGCCCGTCAAGGTCGCAAGGTCTTTGTCCCCTCGCGTGCGATGTGCACCGACAATGCAGCGATGGTTGCCGCGGCCGCTTTTTTCCGGCTTTCGGTCGAGGGACCCTCTCCCATTAGCCTTGGTGCGGTGCCCAATCTTGCCTTTCCAACAAAATAAACTGCTGGTCAGTATGGTTATTTTGGCCTGATACGCACTCGAGGTTGCCGAGTGCCAAGCGTCTCGCTAACATTGGCACTCCAAAGGTCAGAGTGCTAAAGATGCCGAAGGAGGCCTCTCAAATGAAGTTGCAACCCCTAGACGACCGAATTGTCGTTCGCCCAAGTGAGGCGGAGGAGAAGACTGCGTCAGGTCTTGTCATCCCCGACACCGCCAAAGAGAAGCCACAGCAGGGAGAGGTCCTTGCAGTTGGGCCAGGACGCCGCGCTGATGGAACTGGAGAGTTGATTCCTCTCGACATCAAGACGGGTGACAAGGTTGTCTACTCGAAGTACGGCGGCACAGAGATCACCATCGATGGTGAGGACCTTCTCATCCTGACAAGCCGTGACGTACTTGCGAAGGTAGGCAAGTAATGTCAAAGATCCTTCGATTTGACGAGTCTGCTCGGCGCGGACTTGAGGCAGGTGTGAACAAGCTCGCCGATGCTGTCAAGGTAACGATTGGTCCAAAGGGACGCAACGTTGTCCTTCACAAGAAGTTTGGCGCACCGACCATTACCAACGATGGTGTGACGATTGCTCGTGAGATTGAGCTTGAAGATCCCTTCGAGAACATGGGAGCACAGCTCGTCCGCGAGGTCGCAACTAAGACGAACGATGTTGCCGGAGATGGAACGACGACCGCAACAGTCCTTGCTCAGGCACTCGTGCGCGAGGGTCTCAAGAACGTAGCTGCAGGTGCGAACCCGATGTCGTTGAAGAAGGGTATTGAGGCCGCAGTTGAGGCCGCCGTGGCCTCCATCCGCGAGCAGGCACGCGATGTAGAGGGACGCAACGAGATTGCGCAGGTTGCCTCTATCTCTGCAGCTGATGCGAACATCGGTGAGGTTCTTGCCAACGCAATTGACAAGGTCGGAAAAGATGGAACAGTAACGGTTGAAGAGTCGAACACCTTTGGTCTTGAACTTGAGTTCACCGAGGGTATGCAGTTTGACAAGGGTTACCTCTCACCGTATTTCGTTACCGACGCTGAGCGTCAGGAGGCGATCCTCGAGGACCCTTACATCTTGATCGTCAACTCAAAGATCTCGACCGTTCAGGCTCTCGTGCCTGTTCTTGAGAAGGTCATGCAGACCGGTAAGTCGCTCCTTGTGATCGCCGAAGATGTTGAGGGCGAAGCGCTTGCGACCTTTGTCGTCAACAAGATCCGTGGCACCTTTAATTCGGTTGCCGTTAAGGCCCCTGGCTTTGGTGAGCGCAGAAAGGCAATGCTTGGCGACATCGCCACCCTTGCTGGTGCTCAGGTCATCTCCGAGGAGGTCGGTCTCAAGCTTGAGACCGTAACGCTTGACCTTCTTGGTCGTGCGCGCCGAATCGTTGTAACCAAGGACGAGACGACGATCATCGATGGTGCTGGGGAGGCGGCTGATGTTGCTGCCCGAGTTTCACAGATCCGCCGTGAGATCGAAGAGTCAGACTCGGATTGGGATCGCGAGAAGCTCCAAGAGCGTCTTGCAAAGCTCGCCGGTGGCGTTGCAATTGTGCGCGTTGGTGCTGCTACCGAGATCGAGCTGAAAGAGAAGAAGCATCGCATTGAGGACGCATTGAGTGCTACACGTGCGGCGATCGAAGAGGGCATTGTTGCCGGTGGAGGAACCGCGCTTGTTCGTAGCCGCAAGGCAGTCGAGGCCGTCGCTGAAAAACTCAGTGGTGACGAGAAGACTGGCGCTTACATCGTTGCACGCTCGCTTGAGGAGCCATTGAAGCAGATTGCGATCAATGCTGGCCTCGAGGGTGCAGTCATGGTGCAGGAGGTTGCAAACGCGAAGGGGTCTTTTGGCCTTAACGCAGCGACCGGCGTTATCGAGGATCTTGTGAAGTCTGGAGTCATCGACCCAGCAAAGGTCACTCGCTCGGCGTTGCAGAACGCAGCTTCAATTGCTGCTCTTCTGCTCACAACCGAGGCAGCTGTTGTCGACAAGCCAGAGCCAGCACACGCTGACGGTGGCGGACACGATCATGAGAACCAGATGGGGATGATGTAACCCTGTCGATTGGAGGAGGGGTCGGGCCGTCTGGTCCGGCCCCTTTTTCGCGCTCAAATTCGATTCTCTCGACATCGAGTTTGCTCGCTAGAGTCGCATTTGATGACCGACCACTTCCACCAGAAGATTCCTCGGCCCAAAGATGTGGTCTTGCTATCGGGGACACCGTGGTCAGCGTTGACCGACGTTCAGCGATCGAGGGTCACGCTCGATGATGTTGCCCAGGCCTTCGCCATCATCGATCCGTATCTTCTTGACTCGGGTCCTTCGAAGGCGGCAGTACTCATTGGGGTGATTGAAGGTGATGACGGAGCCGAACTTCTGCTCACCCGCCGAGCGCTGCACCTGGTGCGGGATCCTGGATTGATGTCGTTCCCGGGAGGATACGTCGAAGAGGGAGAGCTCCCCGTTGATGCTGCGCTGCGCGAGGCTTACGAAGAGATCGGACTAGAGCCACACCATGTCGCAATCCGTTCTTGTTTTGGGACGATTGAGCGACCTCGATCGGGAATCCCTGTCGTCGGCTATCTGGGCATCGTCGATTCGGTTGCATCGATGAAGCCAAGCCCGGGTGAGGTCCATGAGATCCACCGAGTTCCGTTGGCCGAGCTACTCAAGGAAGGAGCGGGTTGGCAGGAGGACTGGGCGTTGGATGGCAACCACCGCACGCTCAGTTTCTTTGCAAGCGAGCTTTCACTCGGAGACAATCTCGTGTGGGGTCTTACTGCGGCCTTTATCTGGCAGCTCCTGGTTGGAGTCACCGACGTACTGGCAAAGAGGTAGGAATCGCCTCGATCGTCCGTGATGGCCCTCTGCGGCCCTATTGAGCGACAACAATGGAGAGATGGAAATGAAAGGGGGGCGTTGGCAGGCCACTCCCTGGTGGCGGTTATTTGGATCCATCTTTGTCATCGTGTTTGTCCTGATTGCAATCTGGAGCATCGCAACACCACTCTTGTCGGGTCCGGATGAGCCCACGCATGTCGTGAAGGCTGCTGCGGTTGCTCGAGGCCAGTTCGTCGGAAGCTGCCCGGACAAACCCAATAATCCATCCGCCTACTGTCCAAAGAGTTCGGCCTTCACCGAGGTCCGACTTCCCGAGTTCTTTGCTTATTTTCGTGGACCGGAAATTAGATTCCATGGTGTCGGATGCTTCGCGCATCGTACGTCTGTTCCAGCGAGCTGTTTTGAGAACCCGACACCCAAGCAGTACCAAGAGCTGACTCACACGACAACGGCGCAATATCAAAACCTTGTACGGAATGCGTGGATCTATGACGGTCGATATCCTCCGCTTTACTACGCGATCGTTGGCATCCCGTCCCTCCTAGGGACGGGGCTCTGGACGGTGTATCTGATGCGGCTATTCAGTGCTGCTGCCTCGGCGCTCCTACTTAGTGCCGCGCTGTTCTCGATTATTCGATATTCAAGCAACCGACTTCTTCTCTTTGGCGTTGCTGTCGCTGCAACCCCAATGGTGATCTATCTCTCGGGGGTGGTGAATGCCAACGGGCTTGAGGTTGCGAGTGCTGTGTGTTTTTGGACGATCATGACGATCTTGCTCCGTGAGACTTCTGAACCACCACGATCGCTCATCGGTATTGGTCTCGTTTCT
The DNA here is from genome assembly GCA_903907185.1 of uncultured Acidimicrobiaceae bacterium. Taxonomy (GTDB): domain Bacteria; phylum Actinomycetota; class Acidimicrobiia; order Acidimicrobiales; family Bog-793; genus CAIVND01. Next base: position 22,766 of record CAIVND010000243.1, on the reverse strand, counting down.
TCCCTCATCTTTGTGTCCACGCGTAGTCTCTCGCCACTGTGGATGGGATTAGCCGTAATCGCAATCGCCCTCTGTTCGAATTGGCAGAGGATCCGCACGCTCGTCCTTCGGCGTGATATCCAGATCGCAATCGGTCTTGTGATTGTTGTCACCGCGGCTGATCTTTTTTGGATTGTCTATGAACATTCGACTGCCTTGAATGTCGGCTCAGCGAACGCGCAAAAGCTCATACCTCCTCCAGGTACATCCGAACTTACGATCCTGCGAACGTCTTTTCACCACAACATCTACTATCTGCCAGGAATGATCGGTGTCTTTGGTGCATTTGATACCTACGCACTACACACCACCTATGTCATCTGGTACCTGCTTGGAGGGGCACTATTTCTCCTCGGACTCTTTGCGGGAGACCTCCGTCGACGGCTGGTACTTGTTGCCGTTGCCTTCGGTATTATCTTCCTTCCTGTTCTGATCTCCTCATCCCAGGTTCGCCATATTGGCTACGTTTGGTCGGGACGCGACACACTTCCGTTTGCCGTCGGCCTTCCGATACTCTGCGCATCGATCCTCGAGAGTGAACGTGTCCAACACTTTGCTCGACGTTGCGCGGGGGTCGCTTTGGTGCTTGCCTATGTTGCACAGGTATTAGCCCTTTTTTGGGTGCTCCGTCGCTACAGCGTTGGTGGAGGCGGACCGCGATTCTCCTTCCTCATTCATTCATCATGGGCGCCACCCGTGATTGGGGTGCTTGGAGCGGTAATCATCGAATGTGTGGTCCTTGGCATTGCCTATCTCCTGATCTACGCGGCGCTCGGCGGCCAAGATGGCCAGCACCGCTCGACCAGGCCTTCCATCGAATATGTCCCCTCCCAAATTGATCAGAGTCCAATTGATTGAGGCGAGTAACGTGAACGGGGCACCTCACGTATGTGCAAGGCAAGGGAGACGTCGTGGCTGAGATCGAGATCGGGAGCGGGAAGTCTGCCCGACGTGGATTTGGACTTGACGAGATATCTATCGTCCCGTCCCGTCGCACTCGTGATCCCGAGGATGTCAATATCTCCTGGCGTCTCGACGCTTTCGACTTTGATCTGCCCATCATTGCCGCTCCTGCTGACACGGTTGTTAGCCCTTCGACGGCGATTGCAATCGATCAGCTTGGGGCTTTGGCAACGCTCAATCTTGAGGGACTTTGGACTCGTTATGAGGATCCGATGCCGTTACTCAAAGAGATTGCCGCGCTGAAGGGCATCGGTGCGACAAAGAGGATCCAAGAGATCTACGCCGAACCGATCAAACCCGAGCTGATTACCGCCCGAATTGAGCAGATAGCGGCCTCTGGAGCTATTACCTGTGGATCGGTGACACCTCAACATGCGGCACGCTATGCCCCAACGTTCATGGCGGCAGGACTCAACGTCCTTGTCATCATGGGAACAGTGGTCTCAGCCGAACACGTTGCTAAGGGGGGAGAGCCTCTCAATCTCAAGAGCTTTATCCGAGAGCTTGATATTCCTGTAGTGGTCGGCGGCTGTGCATCATTTCAGGCCGCCCTTCATCTCATGCGAACTGGGGCAGTTGGCGTCTTGGTCGGTGTAGGTGAGGGAGTCTCGTCGGCAACTCGTTCCGTCCTTGGAATTGGCGCTCCCCAGGCCACGGCACTTGCTGATGCTGCCGGCGCTCGAAGTCAGCATCTCGAGGAGACCGGTGTCTATGTCCAGGTCATTGGCCAAGGTGGAACGCGTCGAGGCGGTGATATCGCAAAGGCGATTGCCTGTGGGGCCGACGCCATCATGATGGGGGCTCCCCTCGCGCGAGCGATCGAAGCGCCCGGACAGGGTGTTCATTTTGGTCCTGATGCCTCGAACCAGAGTCTTCCTCGAGGTCTGCCCGTTGTTGTTGAACAACACGCATCACTCGAGGAGATTTTGACCGGACCGGCGCACTTCGCCGACGGTTCGACCGATCTGTCGGGAGCACTTCGAGCGGCAATGGCACTTTGCGGGTATGCATCGATCCGTGAGTTTCACAAGGCAGAGATCGTGCTCGGTTCTGGTCGCTCTAGCTGAATCAGGATGGACGTACCCCGCATAACTTCAACGTCGTGATTCACCGTCAGTGATCAACAACCTTCGCTCACGCATCGCTTCGTATCTCACCAAGAGCCATCGAGGCGACCTCCTTGCCGTGGGTTTCATCGGATTTTGTGCGTTTTGCTATCTTGCCCCAGCGGTTTCGAGTGGATTCGGTTTTGGCCCCGCAGACCTTGGCCGAGGACTTTCGGTCCTCACCTCAGTTGCGCACAATCAAGTCCATAACAACATCAACGGCGACATCATCGACCAGGGCGTTGCTTGGAACACGTTGAACTACAACCTCATACATCATGGCCAGTTTCCACTTTGGAATAGCTATTCAGGGAATGGTTTGCCCCAATTCTTGAACTTTGAATCAGCGGTTCTCGCGCTTCCAAGCCTTGTTGGATATCTTGTTCCACTCTCGATCTCCTTCACGGTTACCGTATTGGTGAAGCTGCTCATTGCAGGACTCGGTACCTATTGGTGTGCTCGTCTGCTACGCCTCCGTGTCATTCCGTCGACCTTTGCTGGCGTGACCTTCATGCTCTCCGGATCATTTGCAAACTGGCTCGGTTGGTCGATCAGCGGCGTCGTCTGTTGGACGGGTGTCATCTTCGGGGCATTAGTACTTTGCTACCGGGCGAAGTCGGTTATTGCGCCGGTCAGCGTGCTTGCAGTCTCGGTTGCCTTTGCAATCTACGGTGGCTTTCCCGAGGGATATATCCTTCAAGCAGGAACTTTCATACTGATCCTTGGCGTGATCGCAGTCGTGCTTGGGGTCTCTCGAAGGTCGCTGTCGGTGCGACCAGTGCTACTCATACTGGCTGGTTGCCTGTTTGGCCTCGGTCTAAGTGCGCCACTTTGGCTTCCCGGACTCGAAGTTATTCGGGCTTCGGTTCGGGCTGGCACCTATGCCGCACAGGGGATACCCATTCATGGGATCCTGCTTGCGCTTGCTCAAGGATACGACGGCCTCCCAACGCAGGGGAGCGCATTTTTTCTCGGACATACCAATTATTTTGAGTCTGCCGCATATATCGGCGTCATTGCTGTCGTGCTCGCGGGCGTCGCGGTCATTTGTTTGGCGATTAGGAGAAGACATCGTCATCCGGTCGTCATTGCACTCGCGCTCACTGGTGTCGCGCAGCTGTTGGTGATCTATCAAGCGGGGACACATACGCCAGTTCAACGCCTCATCCGAGGAGTTGGTTTGGGGTCGATCGCCACGCATCGCCTGTTGCCGATCCTCGCCTTTGTGCTTGCTTTACTCGCAGCCTTTGGTTTGAACGAAATCATGCGAGCGCGCCGTGGTCGGGTAGTTGGTCCGGCTTTACTACTCAGTACAGTCCTCGTGGGCGTTGTCATTGTCTATATGTGGTCGACTGTTCCACAGGCGGCGTTGAGCTCCTGTGCAACTCCCTCGCCCGGTGGTGCAGCGCTTGGTGGTTCGGTATGCGAGTCGATCCGTCGGACAAGTCTCTATGGGCCGAGCGCGATTTTGCTCGCTCTGCTGACCATTGCCATTGGTTCGGTGTGGGTCAACCGGAAAAGAAGAGCGTTAATTGTCGAGGGAGGCCAGTCGCTCAATCACCCACTCCCGAGATGGATCTCGCCGGTGATCCCTATCGGTCTCCTTGCCGTCCAGGCGGGTTCCTTGATCTTTGCTGGTGCTGGAGTCAATACCTTTTCGCGGACCTACTTTCCGAAGACGCAGGCGATCAACCAGCTGGCTAAAGCGACACACGGCGATCTGGTAGCCCAGGACGGACCAAATGTCACCTGTCCCGCGATCGTTACGGCAGCCTGCGGAGTCCGTCAACCGACCGGCATCGATCTCTATCCCAACATCAATATCGGCTACGGCATTGACGAACTCGGCCTGCATGACCCAATCATTCCGAAGGCGACCTTTGCCGATTGGCCCGTTGCAAACGCCGGACAACTGATCGCCGCGACAAATCTGTTCAATCCTTCGGTCAACTCAGTCGCTCTCGCTCGCGCCTACGGAGTCTCCTATGTCCTCGTACCTCGCAGTGTGCGGCCGCCTCAGGGAATGAGGAAGGTCTCCACGCTCACCAACAACGGGACGACGATCGATCTCTACCGAGTACCGGAAAGTGCAAAGATCATGCGTCTCGTGGGTGCCAACGTGACTGACATTGCAACACCATCGAACCGAACGGTCACCGCGACGCTCGTCGGACGAGGAGCGACCGAACTTGTCGCACATATCACCGATGTTCCCGGATGGCAGGCAAGTGTTGATGGAACCAAAGTCGAGGTCACTCGAGGACCGACGAACGACCTGATTGTGCACGTACCGTCATCTGCGCTTCGATCAGGACATGCACAGCTCGATCTTTCCTATCTTCCCAGTAAGTTCCTTGCGAGTCTTGTCCTCCTCATGATCTCGATCTTGGGGCTTTGTCTTGTTTGGATCGTTGAGCGAAGGCGGACAAGGCCCCTAGCCTGAGCATTGCGTGCTGAAGTGGCCGCCCCGATCGAATGGTTCATGCCGCACTTGGGTCGGCGTTGGCGACACAGCGAGGCGATGACGAAGAACGCCAGGAGGATCCACAGATCCAGTCTCCAACTCGACAGATCCCGAGCTTGAAGTGGGTGCATTTTGTTCGAAAAGCCAGAGGCCTGTGACTCGAGAGCTTGGTAGCGTGGAGCGGTGATTCATGGATTCGATACCGTCGTTGTTGTTGATTTTGGAGCCCAGTACGCGCAGCTAATCGCCCGTCGCGTTCGAGAGGCTGAGGTCTATTCAGTGATCGTGGCCCATTCGGCGACTGCGGCGGAGATCGCTGAGCTCCAACCGACCGCGATCATCCTTTCGGGTGGTCCCTCTTCGGTCTATGCCGACGTTGCCCCTCGCCTTGATCCTGCGGTCTATGAGCTTGGGATCCCAATTCTCGGCATCTGCTACGGAGCACAGCTTCTGAGCCTGCAGCTTGGTGGAGAGGTTGTCCGCACGGGGGTGGGTGAGTACGGTCGCACAGAGCTCTCAGTACAAGCGACCTCGGCTGTTTTGGCTGGTTGGGAGTCACCTCATGATGTTTGGATGAGCCATGGCGACTCCATCGCCACTGCTCCTCCTGGATTTACTGTCACTGCCTCGACTCCTCAAGCTCCGGTCGCAGCGCTGGAGGATCTCCAGCGAAAGTTTGTTGGGGTGCAGTTTCATCCGGAGGTTGCCCACACCATCGATGGTCAAAGTGTTATCCGTCGTTTCCTCTTTGAGGTCGCAGAGTGCTTGCCCAGTTGGACCCACCGTTCGGTTATTGATGCAGCAACGACGGCAGTGAAAGAGCAGGTGGGGGATCGAAGAGTCCTCTGTGCACTGTCTGGCGGAGTTGACTCAGCGGTCGCAGCAGCACTTGTACACCGTGCAATTGGTAGCCAACTCACCTGTGTCTATGTCGACACTGGATTGATGCGAGAGGGCGAGTCGGAACAGATCGAAGAGACCTTTCGAGCTCAGTTTGCTATCGATCTCATTCACGTCAAAGCGGCCGATCGGTTCTTCTCGGCGCTCGCTGGTGTCACCGACCCCGAGAGCAAACGAAAGATCATCGGTGAACTGTTCATTCGTGTCTTTGAAGAGGTTGCGAGCGAGATTACCGATGTCGATTTTCTTGCTCAGGGCACGCTCTATCCCGATGTTATTGAGTCAGGGACCGCAAGTGCCGCGACGATCAAGTCACACCACAATGTCGGAGGCCTTCCCGAAGATATGCAGTTCAGCTTGGTTGAGCCACTTCGCCTTCTTTTTAAAGATGAGGTCCGACAGATTGGCGTCGAGCTCGGACTCCCCGAAGCAATGGTGTGGCGTCAACCCTTCCCTGGTCCCGGTCTTGGTGTTCGAATCGTGGGCGAAGTCACGCAAGAGCGTGCAGATATCCTGCGGGCAGCCGATGCAATCGTCTTAGAAGAGGTGAAGAGAGCGGGGCTCGATCGCGAACTTTGGCAGTACTTTGCTGTCCTTCCCGCGGTGCGATCCGTCGGGGTCATGGGTGATGAACGGACCTATGCCTATCCCATCATCATCCGAGCGGTCACCAGTGATGACGCGATGACAGCGGATTGGGCACGTCTTCCCTACGAGCTTCTCGAGACGCTTTCGTCAAGAATTATCAACGAAGTTGACGGGGTGAACCGTGTTGCCTACGACATCACCTCGAAGCCGCCTGGCACCATCGAGTGGGAGTGAACGACCAACAACTCTTCGGCGACGGGGCAGATGCTGCCACGACAACTTCATCGATGTCGTCTGACCGAGATGAGATCCGAGACCTATTGACGCACGACCTCAATCCGTCACAGCGAGAGGCCGTGCTCTATGACGGAGGTCCACTCGTCGTCGTTGCTGGGGCAGGGTCGGGAAAGACGAGGGTGCTCACTCGGCGTATCGCGCGCATTGTTGGCGACGGAGTGCCGACGATGCGCATCATGGCGATCACCTTTACCAACAAAGCAGCCAACGAGATGCGCGAGCGAGTAATCGATCTCATCGGTCCCGAGGCCGAGCGGATGTGGATCTCCACCTTCCACAGCGCCTGCGTGCGGATCCTGCGACGCGAGGCCGAACATATCGGGTACCGTTCGGGGTTTTCGATCTACGACGACGCGGACAGTCGGCGCCTCGTTACACACGTCCTCGATGATCTTGGAATCGACGCGAAGCGCTTTCCGCCGCGATCGGTAGCAGGTGCAATTAGTGCAGCAAAAAATGAGATGTTCGATGCCGAGGCATACGCCAATCGCGCTTACACGATCTACGAGCAGAAGATCGCCGAGGTCTACCAGCTCTACACACAGCGCCTCAAGAGCGCTAATGCGATGGATTTTGACGATCTTCTTTCGATGACCGTAAAACTGTTTCGAACCCACCCTGAGGTGCTTGATCGATATCAGGACCGGTTTCTCCACCTGTTGGTGGATGAGTTTCAAGACACAAACCGTGCGCAAAATGAGATCGTCACCATGATCGGCGCAGTGCACAGGAATGTCTGCGTGGTCGGCGATTCAGATCAGTCGATCTACCGCTTTCGCGGTGCAGAGGTGAGAAACCTGCTTGAGTTTGAAGTTGCCTATCCAGAGGTCAAGACCATCGTGCTTGATCAGAACTACCGATCTACCCAGAATATTTTGAGCGCCGCAAACGCAGTAATTGGCAACAATATGCTGCGCCAGGAGAAGTCGCTGTGGAGTGCACTTGGCGAAGGTCATCGGATCGTTCACTACCGCGCTGGCGATGAACGAGATGAGGCGACCTTCGTCGCTAATGAGGTTGAACGCCTGCACCATGAGGAGGGATTGACCTACTCCGAAATGGCCGTTCTTTACCGAACGAATGCGCAGTCACGCGCAATTGAGCAGGCACTTGCTGATCGTGGTGTTGCCTGCACGATTATTGGAGGGACCCGGTTCTATGACCGGCGGGAGGTTCGAGACCTTCTCGCCTATGCGCGTCTGGTGGCGAATAGTGATGATGAGGTATCCCTGCGCCGCGTGATCAACGTGCCGCTACGTGGTGTGGGAAAGATGACCATCGATCGGCTTGTCACCTATGCCTTTAGCCAGGGGACCTCTTTCTCCTACGCTCTTCGTCACGCGGCTGACGCCGGAGTTGCAGGCAGATCATTGAAGGGAATCGAGAGTTTTGTCATCCTCCTTGAATCACTTGGCGACCTAAAGACGCTGCCACCCGCGGAGATCTTGCGCCAAACTCTCTACGAGACGGGATATCAGGAGTCTCTCGAGTCGGAGGTTGCCATTGGCGGTGCAGGGCTGATCGAATCCGAGGGTCGGCTAGCAAATGTTGAGGAGTTGGTGACTGTCGCTGAGAGTTACGAAGACCTCGAGTCATTTCTCGCGACGACGGCGCTTGTCGCAGCCTCCGATGATCTCAATAACGCAGCAGGTAGGGTCACACTTATGACTCTTCACGCGGTCAAAGGACTCGAGTTTGCCACCGTCTTCATGACTGGTCTCGAAGAGGGGATCTTTCCTCACGATCGCACCTTGGCCGAGCCAGACGATCTGGAAGAGGAGCGGCGTCTTTGTTACGTGGGAATCACCCGTGCTCGAGAGCGGCTCTATCTCACGAATACTTGGGTGCGGACGATCTTTGGTGTCTCTCGCGAGAGTCTTCCAAGCCGGTTTCTACGCGAGATTCCAAGTGAGCTGATCGACGAGAGATCTGATCCCTATGGCATGGATCGCCGGAGACAGCGCAATGAGGATCTGCCGGCATTTGTCCGAAGAGGGGTCGGTCTACAAGATCGGGCGTTGGCGGTACCAACTCCAACATCGACTGTGGGCTATGGAGCACATCTCCTTGATCTACACGCGGGTGAGCGGGTGGTTCATACCCGGTGGGGCGAAGGTTCAATTAAGAGCGTGAGCGGCGACGGGGAACGGATGGAAGCGGTCATCAACTTTCCACGTCAGGGCGATAAGAAATTTCTTCTTGCATTGACACCCCTTAAACGAGCCTAGGAGCGTTGAGCTACGGAATCACACCTGTGATGCTTGGAGCATTCTGAATTGGATGTTCCCGCCGTTTGAAGGCGATCGGACGGACGTTTGGAATACGTTCGAAGTGATCGTTGAACCACTGTGAAAGCGCTGGAGTAAAGGGGGTGCGGAAGGCGCTCACCCCCGCGAAGACCGCATAGTCGGCATGAGAAAAGGCTCGCTTCCAAAGTGCAACAAGCGCCGGGTTCTTTGGTGCAAGGCCTTTTCGTTGCGGCGGATGCGCGGGCTCATACGTTAGCCAGGTACCCGTTGCATCAACGATTACCGGGCAGCTCTTTGAGAAGTTCATTCGGTTTGCATTGACAAGAAGACTTGTCGCATCACTAACAACACAGGCACCGGCTGGGATCGCCCGATCAAGGTTTCTCGCTGGATCACCAAATCGCAACAACTTCGGGTGTTCGAAGATGGTCTGCGTATTGATGACAAACGCGGATCCTGCGGCGATGATAAGAGTGCAGATCACCCCGCTGGCGACAATGACGAGACGGCGCGAGTGGCGAACCAGGCCATTGCGGCCAGACCGTTCACTCCATGTTCGGATCGATCGCGCCAATGTTCCGACTGAACCTCCAATCAATACGCAGAACAGCATCGCGGAAAGTTCTACATAATGGGTGTAGTACTGGCGCGGCAGGCAGGCCATACCGAACGCAATTACTGAAGCGAGCAAGAGAAACCAATTGAGCGGTGATCCATGGCGGCGGATTGCCGGAACAAAGGTGCCGAGCGAACAGACAAGAGCGAGAATGCCGCCCGCGATCCATGGCAACGCTGAATGTGGCCCGATCGCGAGTGTCGAACGCGAGGCAATGTCCGTTAAGCCAGTCAGTCCGCTTAGCCGTACCTCAAATGGTGCCGGGACGACGGCAGCACGACCAAGCTGTGATGTAAATACGTCTCGAATGAAATTACTCGGTGCTCCCAGAAAAAATGGAAGGCAGGGGACGAGAAAGCCAATGAGCGCACCGATTACAAATGGTCGAAGCTTGTCTCGGTTCTTCCAAACGAGGACAAAGAAGAAGGCAATCGCGACCGCAGCGGCGAAGAGCTTGACGGTTCCGGCAAACCCCAGGACGATGCCAGCAAAAATCAATCGGCGATTGGATGCAAGGCGATCTCCATCAAATGCCAGCGCAACCGCAATCAGACAAAAAAATGTGAGATAGGGCTCGAGAAGAATTGTGTGGTGTGAATAAACTCCGGGCGGATAGATGGCCACCAACATCGCACCGAGGAATGCGCCGAGAAGACTGCGGTGTCGCAAAATCCAAACAACGAGAAGTGCATTAAGGCCGACAATAACGCCGGTGAGAATACGAGCGGCCGCGAGCCCATCCCTGGGATCTGCATGCCCCGAAATAAGCGCGATCGGTGCGAGGATGATCGTTATTCCCGGCGGTTGTACGAAGGTAAAATCTCGATAGGGGAGCTGACCGGCGACGAGATGCATTGCCGCACCGAAGTAGACACCGTCATCGTATTCGGTGACGCCATAGAGATCATGACCGACACCAAGCATGTGGAAGACAATTCCCGCTGCGACTCCGAAAGCGCAGAGCCCAACGAGGACCAGACAGACGCGATAGCTGGTGGGCTGAGATCGTAGGGACCGGTTATTCGCTTTGGAGGCCTCTGACTCAACCGGGGTTGAAGTTGTCGAGGCCAGGGTCACGACGGAGATGGTAGTAGCCAACGATCATCGGGGCTGAGATCGATTCTCGTCGTCAATCACAAAGAGATGTGCGATGGATTGGGCCAAAAGTGCGGGGACTGTCTAATGTGAGGGGACTAGTTGTATGGACAAGGAGGCCGGTCTCCGGTGGATCTCTTCGAATATCAGGGAAAGCAATACTTCGCCAAATTTGGCATTCCCGTCTCTCCAGGCGATATCGCCGACACAGTTGATGAGGCGGTCGCGGTGGCTGATCGCATTGGCTACCCGGTCGTCGTCAAAGCTCAAGTTCAAGTTGGTGGTCGCGGCAAGGCTGGTGGAGTCAAGCTCGCGAGTGACGTCGCTGAAGTGAAGTTGCACGCATCGTCGATCCTCGGACTCGACATCAAAGGCCATATCGTCGGTCGTCTTTGGATCGAATGCGCGAGTGATATCTCGAAGGAGTACTACGCGAGTTTCACTCTCGATCGCGCCGAGAAGGCCCATCTTTGTATGTTGAGTGCGAAGGGCGGTGTTGACATCGAGCAGGTCGTTGAGGAGGATCCGGACGCGATCGCGCGCCTGTATATCAACCCCCTAGATGGTGTGAACGCAGACGACCTTGCAAAGCTCGTCGACCAGGCCGGAATTGACGAAGAGGCGAAGGCCGGTGTCGTCGAGATCCTTGAGAAGCTTTACCACTGTTATATCGACGGAGACGCTGACTTAGTTGAGATCAATCCGCTAATTCTTACCCCGGCTGGAAAGGTTCACGCACTCGATGCGAAGGTCACCCTCGATGACGACGCCGCCTTCCGGCATCCGGAGTGGAATGAGTTTTCCCTCACTCAGGAGGGTGATGCGCGAGAACTGCTCGCGCGCGAAAAGGGTCTGAACTATGTCGGCTTGGACGGTTCCGTCGGCATTATTGCCAATGGTGCCGGTCTAGCAATGAGCACGTTGGATGTCGTCAATCAAGTTGGTGGTACGGCAGCAAACTTCTTGGACTGTGGTGGTGGAGCAGATGCTGATCTGCTCGCGGATGCTCTAGAGGTGATCAACTCCGACGCAAAGGTGCGAGCGATCTTGATCAATATCTTCGGTGGGATCGTTCGCTGTGATGAGGTCGCTAAGGGTGTCTTGATCGCTATCGATCGTGTCGGGCTGACAACTCCCATTGTTATCCGTCTCGACGGAACGAACGCACCACTTGCGCGAGAGATACTCGCTCCGCACATCTCAGACCGCATCATCATGGAAGAGACGATGATCGGCGCGGCTCGACGCGCCGCAGAGATCGCAAATAAAGGATCAAAATGAGCATCTTTATCGACGAGAACACCAAAGTTATTGTTCAGGGACTCACGGGAAGTCAGGGTCGTTTTCACGGTCTACGTAACCGTGACTATGGCACCAAGGTTGTGGCAGGCGTTACACCTGGGAAGGGTGGCGAGAACGTCGATGGAATACCGGTATTCAATACCGTTGCCGAGGCGGTTGCCAAGACAGGTGCGACCGCAAGTTTTGTTGCGGTTCCACCTCGAGCCGCAGCTGAGGCGATCTTGCAGGCAGCTGAGGCTGGTATCGCGCTCATTGTTTGCATCACAGAGCACATCCCCGCAAAGGATGAGGCAGTTGTCTACGCACGGCTCAAGCGCGATTTTCCAAAGACTCGGCTGCTGGGACCAAACTGCCCTGGACTGATCTCCCCAGGAAAGAGCAACATTGGGATCACCGCCGGGGAGATCGCGCTTGCTGGCGGGCCAGTTGGCATTGTGAGCAGATCTGGCACCCTCACCTATCAGGCGCTTCACGAACTTTCTCAGCAGGGAGTCGGACAGACGACCTGTGTTGGAATTGGAGGCGATCCCGTACCGGGGACAAACTTCATCGACGTTCTCGAGGCCTTTGAGGCTGATCCCGAGACTCGTGCGGGCATCATGATCGGTGAGATTGGGGGCTCCGAGGAGGAACGGGCTGCAGATTTCATCCGCGATCACATGACAAAGCCAGTGGTTGCCTACATCGCTGGTGTAACCGCTCCCGCAGGGCGCAAGATGGGCCACGCCGGGGCGATCGTCTCCGGTTCGCAGGGTACGGCGCAGGCCAAGATGGATGCCCTCAGTGCCGCTGGAGTCATCGTGGCGAAGAATCCGACTGAGGCCGGCGAAAAAATGGTTGAGGTAGTCCGCAACCTTCAATGACTGCTGTAACGCTGCGCGAATTGCAGGCTGATGACGACGAAGCCTGTGTCGGCATCATTCGTTCACTTCCCGCATGGTTTGGCTATGCCGGTGCAGAGCAATCCGTGAGGGAGGCCGCGCAGACTCAAGCAGGTTTTGCGGTGGTTGACGGTGGGATCGTCGTAGCTTTTGTCACTACTCGCCCATGTTTCGATGAGAGCCTCGAGATCACCTACCTTGCGGTTCACGCCGATCAACGGCGAAGTGGCCACGGTCGGCTCTTGGCTGGAGCGGTCGCTCGCCGTGGTATCGAAAACGGTTTCTTATCAGTTTGCCTCCTCACTCTTGGTCCAAGTTCGGGGAGCTCTGACTATGCAGAGACGGTTGACTTCTACCGTTCGCTTGGGTTTTGGCGATCAAAGGAGGTCAAACTAGGTGAGTGGGGTGGAGCGCCCGCTTTGATCATGACTGCTCCTATCACTGTGCTCACTCATTCCCTCCGCTCAGGCAGCACATCCTGAGGGCTCAGGCCTCGATTCCGCTTCCTTTTGCTGGCCTTTCGGGGCGATTGAACTTTCGGAGTATTTGATCTGAAGAATTACTAAGCGGCTGAGTTGTTGTTGACGCGATCCCGCAGTCACTCGCCTTAGCCCTTTATGGAGCTGCTTCGTCGGGCCGATCGATCGCCGATCGAAATTGGGCCACCCGGTGACATCCTTTTGCCATCTTGGGCGGAGGCCAAAGAGTCGCTTGCTGCTAGCGTTCGACTGTGCGGATTGCTGTTTTTGCCTCTGGAACTGGCTCGATTCTGGAGGCGCTGATCGCAGCAAAGTTACCGATTGATCTTGTGCTTGTTGATCGGAGCTGCGGCGCAGTAGATATTGCGAAGAACGCAAATATCCCGGTCGCTGAGGTTATCCGCTCAGATTTCAGCAGCTCTTTTGATCGCGAGTCCTATAGTGCTGAACTTCTCGAGTCGCTCGCGCTCCACCAGATCGATCTCGTCGTGATGGCCGGATTCGGCACGATTGTCGGCACAGTGTTTCACCAGGTATACAAAGACCGCGTTTTAAATACCCATCCTGCTTTGCTTCCTGCATTCAAGGGATGGCACGCCGTCGAAGATGCACTCGCAGCCGGAGTCAAGGTGACAGGTTGTACGGTTCACGTTGCGACGCTTGGAGTAGACGAAGGGCTCATACTTGCTCAGGAGGCAGTGCCGGTGCTTAGCAATGATGACAGCCAGACTCTCCATGAGCGCATCAAGGAAGTCGAGCGAAGGATCTACCCGGAGACAATCTGGCGTGTTATTCAACAACTAGAGAACGGAGAACCACTGTCATGAGAGCACTGCTCTCGGTCTACGACAAGACCGGCCTTATCGAGTTTGCTCGAGATCTGGTGTCGCTCGATGTGGAGATCATCTCCTCTGGTGGTACTTCCACCTCGCTCGCGGACGCTGGTATTAAACACCTCGAGGTAGCCGAGGTGACGGGAGCTCCAGAGATGCTCGGTGGTCGCGTGAAAACCCTTCACCCAAAGATTCATGGCGGAATCCTCGCGGACCGATCAAAACCAGAGCACCTCGAAGATATCAACGCACAAGGAATTGACCTCATCGACCTTGTCGTATGCAATCTCTATCCATTTCGAAGCGATCCCTCAATAGAGATGATCGATGTCGGGGGACCGACGATGGTGCGAGCAGCAGCGAAGAACCATGACCACGTTGGTGTGGTTGTAGATCCAAGTGACTACCCAAAGGTCATTGCTGAGATGCGTACGCAAGGTTCGCTCTCTGCGACTACCCGTCGGAGTCTTGCCCGGAAGGCGTTTGCGCACACCTCGGACTATGACGCTGCGATCGTTGGTTGGTTCGATGAGGCTGAATCGACAGGGGAGCTGCCGCAATCGGTCGATCTTCCGCAATCGATCACGATCAGCCTTGAACGCGCTGGCGAACTTCGCTATGGCGAGAATCCGCATCAAAAGGGTGCTCGTTACCGCACAGTTGGTGGTCCTCGAGGATTTTGGGATGACGTCGTACAACACGGGGGTCGTGAGCTCTCGTACCTCAATCTCTTCGATGGTGAGGCAGCATGGCGTTTAGCCCATGAGCTTCTTGAGCTAGAGGGTGCCGACAAGGCCGCCGTGATCGTGAAACACGCAAACCCCTGCGGCGTCGCGATTGGTACTGACCTCCTCACCGCCTATCAGCGCGCATTTGAGGCAGATCCACTATCGGCATTCGGAGGAATCGTCGCTCTAACCGGAGAGGTTGACCTTGATATCGCGACCGCGATCGTTGCCAATCCGCTTGCCGATGTACTCATTGCACCATCGATCACGAACGATGCACTCGAGCTGTTTGCGGCGAAGCGCAAGAATATGCGGCCGTTGGAGGCACCTCGTCCCCGCAGTGAACTGCTTGCGTTTCGCCAGATAGCCGGTGGATTCCTCGTGCAAGATCCAGATCGGTTCCTCGCGGAGCGAAAGAACTTTGAAGTTGTTACGGAACGTCAACCCACCGCCGCGGAGTGGTTGGATCTCGAGCTCGCGTGGCATGTCTGTGGGCGTACCTCGTCGAACGCGATCGTATTCGCAAAGGATGGACAGATCGTTGGGGTTGGCTGTGGTCAGCAGAACCGGGTGGACGCGGCTGGCCTTGCATCGAAAAAGGCAGCTGGACGTGCTGTGGGTGGCGCAGGTGCCAGTGACGCATTTTTCCCCTTCAGGGATGGTCTTGATGCTGTCGCCGATGCAGGCGTTGCCATTGTCGTGCAACCTGGCGGATCCCTCCGGGACAAGGACATTATCGAGGCCGCAAACGAGCGCAACGTCGTCATGGTCATGACCGGGGAGCGTCATTTCCGTCATTGATCCACAGGCCAGTTCAACGTTGAATTCGCGTCGCTCAACGTTGTTTGGCCGGACGGACGACTTCGAGGAGAGCGCCTCGCACGATCGCGGCGTGGTCGCTTTCGTTGTGCTCTGCTCGGTTGCATCGTTTCTTCTTGATTCCTATCAGCTTGGTGGGTCAAGCGTGTGGGGTGATGAGGGAGCGAGTATCTCGATCGCGTCTCAAAACGGTGGCGCCCTTTTTCACGCCATCTCCCACGATGGAGGAAACCTCGCGTTCTACTACCTTTGCCTGCACTTGATTATTGCGGTCTTTGGTTCAGGGACGAACACGTTGAGAATCTTCTCGGTGCTCTGTGGTTGTGCATGCGTGCCACTTTCATTTGGGCTTGGCGCCACACTGGTGAATCGTCGCTGCGGGGTGTACTGCGTCGTGCTCACGACGATGAGTCTTCCGCTTATCTATTGGTCCCAACAGATCCGCGGGTATTCGCTTGTTGTGGCACTACTGCTTGGTTCGGCCTTGGTTTTATCGCGTGCCATTCGTGATGGAGGCTGGAGAAACTTTTTGGGTTTCGCAATCCTTGGTCTGTTGAGTTGTTACACCGAGCTCTTGGCTGGGATCGTCGTTGCCATCCAGCTATTGATCTTGCCGATGACTCCGGCAATCAAAAGGCGGATCGTTCCGCTCCTTCTCACCTCGGTGACGATGGCTATTGCCCTTGTCCCTCTCGTCCTTATTGCGCACGCACGGGGGGCGAAGCAACTGTTTTGGTTAGGAGCGCCGAGACCCCGCCAGCTCCGTGAGACCGCGGCATTCTTGGCATCGGCCCGGGTGAACGGAGTCACAACACCGACAACCCACACGTTGAGCGAGCTGACCGTGATCCTGACGATCGTCGCTTGCGTGGTGGGTCTACTTCAAGCAGTTTGGAGCCGAAGTTTCTATCCTGCCCGGATGGTCTTACTTGGGAGTCTTTGGCTGGTCCTGCCGATCGCCATTGCCTATTCAATCTCCATCGATTACTCACCGATATTTCTTGACCGATATTTCCTTCTCACCCTTCCCGCTCTTACGCTGCTCCTGGGGTATCTTCTCTCAGTCTTTCCCATCGTTTCGATCAGTTGGCTAGTCGTGACCGTAATCATTGTTCTTCGGTCTCTTCAGATCGCCCCGACCTACGATGTCAATATTGATGACTGGCGTGACGCGACGACGATGGTGGTCAATGAGAGCCATCCTGGCGATTGTGTTGCGTTCTATTTCAATGATGGTTTTGTTGACTTCTCCTACTATCTTGAACACCGGCCAGCGGCTATGCGTCCCGGCGCGACGGTGCCGCGTTCGGTGCTGCCTGCACTCTCGTTTGGAGCCCACCCCATCGACGTAAGTTTGTCGCAACACCCTGCGATCGTGGAGTCTTACGCCGCACTAAGTAAGCGTCAGATCAGATCCGTCTCATCGCACTGTCCCACGCTCTTTGTGATCTCTAATCATGACGGCCATAACAGCGCGACTACCGGCGCCCGCGCCGTATGGTCCCGCTTTGTGACGATGCGAAATGGACTTTTCGCCGCCTACGGCAAGAGCGAGACCACTAACCTCGATCCCATCACGATCTTTACGTTCCACCATGCCACCTCGACGACAGCTAGCCCAGGGAGTACAACATGACCGCCGCGGTATTGGATGGAGAGGCATTAGCCGCTTCGATGCGCCTTCAGCTAAAGGACCGGGTAGCAACCCTTGTTTCGAAGGGCGTTACCCCAGGGTTGGGCACGATCTTGGTCGGCGAGGACCCTCCGAGCGCACGATACGTAGCAATGAAACATCAAGATTGTGCTGAGGTGGGAATTACCTCGGCCCATGCACATCTTCCTGGTGACGTCACGGAAAAAGAGCTCATCGAAGTTATTGAACGGTTCAATGCGGACCAGGCGATCGACGCCTATCTGATCCAACTTCCACTTCCAAAGCATCTCGACGAAGAGCGCATTTTGCTTGCCGTGAACCCAGACAAAGACGTCGACGGCCTTCATCCGGTGAACCTTGGTCGTCTTGTCATGGGGGCACCTGGTCCACTGCCGTGCACGCCTGCAGGGATAGTCGCGCTACTTGCGGCTAACGAGGTAGCAGTAGAGGGCAAGCACGTAGTTATTGTTGGCCGAGGGCTAACGATCGGCCGGCCTTTAGCCCTGCTACTCGCGCTTCGGCGTCCAGGATGCAATGCTGCGGTCACTGTGGTGCATACCGGCGTGCCGGATATCGGAATGTATCTCCGCACGGCCGACGTCATCGTTGCAGCTGCCGGAGTTGCCGGATTGATTACGAAGGAGATGGTCAAGCCAGGCGCCGCCGTTGTTGGCGCAGGAGTCTCTTGGGAGGGCAGGAAGTTGCTCAGTGACGTCGCAGAAGATGTTGCTGAGATCGCTGGATTTCTGACACCGCGTATCGGTGGAGTCGGTCCCATGACCCGCGCGATGCTCCTTGAAAATGCAGTCGCCGCCGCATCTCGTCGCGTTCCGGGCATCTGAGCACCGCCCCAGACTTGGTGGATGGATCTCGAGCAAGATGACAACGATCACGCAACTCCTCGAACGTGGGTTCTCGCTTTCGGTTGAGATGTGGCCGCCTCGATCGACCGAGGCCGAGGTTCGTCTCCAAGATTCCCTCGAGCGGATAAGCGACCTCAATCCAACCTTTGCGTCGATCACCTATGGTGCTGCCGGATCGACCCGTGAGCGGACGCACGACCTTGTTGTTCTCATCAACCACGAACACGTCATGACTCCAATGGCACATCTTGTCTGTGCTGCTCATAGTCGGGCTGAACTGGTTCAAATCCTTGAGCGCTACCGGAGTGCAGGAATTGAAAACATTCTCGCACTACGAGGAGACCAACCACTCAGGAGCACTGAGGCCCTCGCCGATGGCGAGCTAAAGCATGCAATTGAGCTCGTCGATCTGGCCAAAGAGGTCGGGGACTTCTGTGTCGCTGTAGCGGCGCATCCTGAAGGTCATCCGAATGCCACTGATCTTGCGACCGATCGCCGGTATCTAGCCGAGAAGCTCCAACGGGCGGATTTTGCGGTGACACAGTTCTTTTTTCGGGCCGAAGACTACCTGGGTCTGGTGGATGACCTCAAGAACCTTGGCAACACTAAACCCATTATTCCTGGGATCATGCCAATTACGAACGTCAAAACGGTGTCTCGCATGGCTGAGCTCTCTGGCACTCAGCTGCCGGACGAAGTCGTCAAACGCATCGTTGCAGTAGCGGATGACCCTGACGCTGTCCGCAGAGTTGGTGTTGATATCGCAACCGAACTGTGTGCCGAACTCATTGAGTCCGGTATTCCAGGTCTTCACTTCTATACGATGAATCAGGTCTCGGCCACGCTGGAGATCTGTGCCAATCTTGGTCTTGGGCCATTGGTTTAGCGCACGCTTGAGGACCCCCGCGGTGCCGATCGACACCGCGAAATTGAGCCAGAGCTGCAGCATTTTGTGACCATTGGTTTGAGGCGATAGCGTCAGTAGCTATGGCAACTACATCGACAACTCCAAAGCAGATAACGGTCACCGGCGCGGCAGGCCAGATCGGATACTCCCTCCTCTTCCGGATCGCCTCCGGCGCACTTTTTGGCCCCGATCAGCCCATTGTGTTGCGGCTCCTCGAGATCGAGCCAGCAATGAAGGCCCTCGAAGGGGTCATTATGGAGCTTGATGATTGTGCGTTCCCGATGCTCGCCGGCATTGAGGCAACCTCAGACCTTTCCATCGCATTTGCTGGCACGAACGTCGCCCTCCTTGTTGGATCGATTCCTCGTAAAGCGGGAATGGAGCGCAAAGACCTGCTCAGCATTAACGGTGGCATCTTTAAGCCCCAAGGAAAGGCCATCGCCGCCAATGCGGCAGATGATGTTCGCGTTCTGGTCGTGGGCAATCCCTGCAATACCAACTGCCTGATCGCTCGGAGCAATGCACCTGAGGTGCCAGCCGATCGTTGGTTTGCAATGACTCGTCTCGATGAGAATCGCGCGAAGACTCAGCTTGCAAAGCGCGCTGGTGTCGGGGTCGCATCGGTCACCAACCTTGCGATCTGGGGGAATCACTCATCCACACAATTCCCAGATTTTGCAAACGCAAAGATCAATGGCACTCCCGTCCCCGAGGTTATCTCTGACTCTGATTGGCTCACGGGTCCATTTATTGAGACGGTTCAAAAGCGTGGTGCGGCGATCATTGAGGCGCGAGGACTTTCGTCTGCGGCATCCGCGGCAAATGCCGCTATCGATTCGATGGTGTCAGTATTGAATCCAACGGCGCCAGGGGACTTCACCTCCTTGGCTGTCTCCTCGTCCGGTGAGTACGGTGTTCCCGCTGGTCTCCAATTTGGTTATCCGATCCGTTCAACTGGGTCGAGTTGGGAGATTGTCGAGAACCTCACCCATGACGATTTTGCAAAGGATCGGATTCGGTTGACAACTGAGGAGCTTTTGGCTGAGCGTGCCGATGTCGAAGAGCTATTGAGCTAATCGATCGATAAAAAAGGGATACTGGTGTTCGGAGAGCTAACCCAACACTGGAGCGCACGTTGACCTTTCGACCGAGTACCGAGGATCTCACCTACCAAGAGAGTGACGGCGTTGGCTGGTTGACATTGAATCGGCCGGCGGCTCGAAATGCGTTGACCTTCGCGATGTATGAGGGAATCGGCGAACTCTCCTCGCTCGACGTTGAAGAGCTCCCAAGAGTTCTTGTCATTACCGGGGCCGGAGACAAGGCCTTTGCCGCGGGAACAGACATATCCCAGTTCACCAACTTTCAAGGCGAAGCAGATGTGCTTGCTTACGAGAGTCGCATGAGCGAGATCCTTGGATCGCTGGAGACCTGCCCAATTCCGACGATTGCAGCGATCCGTGGTGCCTGCACCGGTGGTGGAGCTGCGATCGCGGCGGCATGTGATCTTCGAATTGGCAGTCCATCGGCACTGTTTGGCATTCCCATTGCACGGACGCTTGGAAACTGTCTGTCAGTCGACAACTATCAGCGCCTCGCTCGGATCATTGGTCCATCGCATCTGAAGGAGGTCATCTTTCAGGCGCGCCTTGTCGACGCCGAAGAATCAAAGATCATGGGATGGCTTCACCAGATCGCAGAGTCCGAGGAGGCGCTCTTTGATCGGGTATCAGCGATTGCATCGTTGGTCGCAAGCTACGCGCCGTTAACGCTCCGAGCGACAAAAATTGCTCTCTCTGGACATCTCGAAGCGGGAGATAGGAAGGCCAATGATGAGCTTGTTTTGAGCTGCTATCTCAGTAGCGATTTCCGGGAGGGCGTGGATGCCTTCTTAAGCAAGCGATCGCCGAATTGGACGGGAAGTTAACAAGCCTTGGTTTTTGCTCTTGTTAGAGTATTGCTTCAGCACAACGATGCGCTTCAACACAACAACGGGGGAATCCATGCCACTGCGTAGCGACTTTTCAGATCAGCCGACCTACAACGCAGCTACGGCGGATGAGTTTCGAAGTGGTAACGGTCAGGTGAGTGGCGATTTTGCCGGCCGTCCGCTTTTGCTTTTGACTACTACGGGTGCGAAGACTGGTCTACCTCGAGTTACTCCATTGATCTACACCACCGACGGTGCCTCTTATGTCGTAACCGCAGCCGATGGTGGGTCCGAACGCCACCCGGGGTGGTATCACAACATTCTTGCAGATCCAACGGTCACCATCGAAGTTGGCGAGCACGTCTATGAGGGCACCGCGACCGAACCCCTTGGTGATGAGCGGGATCGTCTCTATGCAGAGCGGATCGTCGCAACTCCTCGTTTCGCTGAGTATCAGGCAAAGACCGATCGGCAGATACCGATCATTCTGCTAACTCCAAAGTCCTAGCGAGAAGGATCAGCTCTGATCCCGACTAGCTCTCAGTATTAAATACGCGAAAGATTTTCTCTCTCATCCATAGGTGTGTGAGATCTCGTTCAAAGCGTGGATGCCAGGCCAAACTGATCTGTGTTTTGGGATGCTCAAAGGGAAGGTCAAAGAATCGAAGGTTGAGCAGCGAGGCGAGAGGTTGAGTAAGCCGATCCAAACAGGTGCTCACCATATCTGTCTGACCGAGGAGGAAGAGGGTGGCCGCGATCGTGGGGACTGATGCGGCAATCGACCTTGCCTTCCCAAGTTCAGCGAGCACATCGTCGACCATTGTCCAATTGTCACCACGTCGTGAATGCAGGAGGTGGGCAAAGCCGACGTAATCATCGAGCGTTACGTCATCTTTGAAAAGCTGGTGATCTGCTCGTGCAACTCCCACGAGTTGGTCATGAAAGATGGGCTCGATGCGCGTCTCGGGGAGTGATTTTCTGATGATCCCGACCTGCATATCGACGAATGAATCTCGTAGCGAGACATCGATAGGACCCTCCATAACGAAGAAAACCTTGATCGAAGGGGCCTCTGTTTCAAGAATGGCGAGAAGAGGTTCCGCAAGAAAGCACATCACGGCGTCACTCGCTGCGATAGTGAAGGTACGCGATACCGATCTGATATCGATGGTGTTGTTTGGTTGAGTTAAGGACTTTGCCTTTTCTACGAGCTCGTGAACTCGTTCTTGGATCTCTAGTGCCTTCGATGTCGGAAGAAGGAGTTGGCCAGACCGGACGAGGATTGGATCGTCAAAGAGTCGGCGAATTCGTGCGAGTGACCGACTGGTGGCGGGAACCGATCGGTTGAGGCGCGCGGCAGCCTCCGTGACACTCCGCTCTTCAAGGAGCGTGTCGAGAACCACGAGAAGGTTGAGATCGATATCAAGATCCATGGACGTACTCTCTAGTATTTGGTGTTCGTTCGCTGTCGGGAAAGCGTTGATCGATCGTCTACCGATGGATGAGCTGAATGGCTCAGCCGACGAACGTCGACCCACTTCCTTGAAATTCGCCCGCCCTCCCCGTCAGATGCAATTATGCCTTGCACAAAACGCAATTGCTCATCTAAATGCCCACGGATAGGTTTGTCGAGCAATCCGAAACTTCAGCTGGTGGGGGCACAAATGATCAGTGAGCAGGAGATGTATCCGTATCCACGGTTTTCGCTCGAAGAGCGGGATCGAAGGTGGTCAGCTCTGCGGTCTTTGATGGCGCAGCATCAGATCGATGTGATCGTCTGTCCGTCAAACACCGGCCACAGTACCGACTTCCAGGCAAGTTCACGGTATTTGAGCCACTGTGGTGGAGGCGGAGATGCTGATATCTCGGTTGTATTCCCAATCGATTCCGATGTGACAGTCGCGGCAACATCTGCGAACCCTCGATGGACTCACGTACAAAATTGGGTCGAGGACATACGAGAGGCCCGACGCAACTACGGAAAGATTGTGGTTGAGCGACTAAAGGAGCTCAATGTCGATCAGGGAAGAATTGGAGTTGTCGGGCTCGGAGG